>DFZE01000012.1:0-262 GCA_002382065.1 Desulfobacteraceae bacterium UBA4064 | reverse complement strand
TTCGAATTTCATCTGAACAGGAGTTTTCGTTCAAACACTAATTAATCATTCTTTAATTGGTCACAATTGTTGTGGGCGAAACGGTCACATGGTTCAATTTCAGACCTCTTTCTCTAAAACTTTCATAATGTAATTAAACATAAGTATTTCAGTATGTTGAGTCTGCTTGACGCAGATTTGGACATTTCGATATTTATTAACCAAATAAAAACTATATATTGTTTTAAAATTTTATAAGGCTACTATATATAGATAGTTTAGT
>DFZE01000156.1:14724-14959 GCA_002382065.1 Desulfobacteraceae bacterium UBA4064 | reverse complement strand
GTATAGGGGCTGTGTTTGCCTTTGCCATCCACCGCCACTTCACCCTCTTTGGTGGAATAGGATATCAGGGTTCCGGCATTGGCTTTCATGGGCGCCAGTCCTCTTCCAATTGAAGAAGAGCGGTTTTGGCCCATGCTTCTGGCCAATGTTTGGGAAAGCGGGTTGTCCCGGCACGCATCCAGAAACAGCAGATTCACCCGGCTGCCGCCTTCCATCTCGTTCAGGACAACCGTCA
>DFZE01000156.1:9247-14622 GCA_002382065.1 Desulfobacteraceae bacterium UBA4064 | reverse complement strand
TCCACATCAAAGCCGATCCGCTTCAACACCTTTCCCATCTCCTTTGCATCGTTTTTGGGATTGGCCAGCGGCGGCGTGTTCTGGTAGGCGCTGTTGCCGATTACCAGAGCTACCCGCTTTTCCGGGGTGGCTGCGTGCAATGGATGGCACTGAATCAGAAATGTCAGATTCAGGATCACCAGCAATTTCAGCAATAACAGTTGAGTCTTGAACATATGACACCTTACCGTGAATATGGAAAAGCAGAATACAGAACTCAGGATTCAGAATTCAGTAGAAAATCGGTAGAATCATTTTCATATCTGGGGGTGAATCCATCGAAATGATTCATGATCGTCTACCGTGAAAATACATTCAGTATTGAGATATGAGTAGTGCGTATTGAGAGGCCGCCTGACCGTCCGACGGCTGATCTGCCTGAATGCTGTTTGCGGCTCCTTCAGCCTTTTTCATTCGTGGGGGTGATCAGACCGATCATGAGCGGTTACCATAAAAATAGCATTCGGCGGTATACTTCTCTCTGTTCGTAGTGTGCCCGTAAGGGCATTTAAAAAAACGCCTGACGGCGTCACTACGAACACGCCTGAACCACCACAGATAAAAACCGATACCCCCTCTCCCATCGAAAGGTGGCTGGGGCAAAGGCAATAGAATCGCAAATCGTGACTGTTCAAAGAATAGATTCGGCCAAAGCCTGATTAATAGATACCACTTCAACATTCAAATTGGCTTTTACGGGATGTGTTTTTGAAAGATATCTGTCTATGGCATCAAGCGTTTTTGCGTGAAAGTATCTCTCTCCGCATTCTGTACACACCTCTGCTGAAACATCTTCCAGGATATATAATTTCCCTTTTAACCAATGTTGTCGTTTAACTTTCTTATTTGTTGTTTCTCCATCACAAAATTCGCATTTCATAATTTCACCTATAGTGCGTATACAGTAATTATGATTAGATTTACGCTTTCTTTAACCCTGCATATTACGTGAATGATTCTTCCATCAACAGCAGGACCTTCGATACGGTATCTTGTTCCGCGCAAATCTTCCGTCATTTTCTTTTCAATCCACCCATTGAGTATCGCATGTTCAATGTCGCTACGCTTTAATTCATCATCCAGCATTTCCTATTCAGCATGGTTTGATATGAAATAATCCCTATCGATAAGCATCTGCCGAATTTTTTGAATGATTGCCATTTATCATTTTTCTCACTATTCGCATCACTTTTTTGGGGGGGAGGAGAAATCCATGGATCATGCCCGGATGACGGTGATGGTTTTGCCGGAAACCGTCTGTGCCGCCTCGGTTTGGGTTCGCTCGAAAATTTTCGGCTGCCCGCTGCGTCGGTCAAAAATTACCAGCCAGCCAAAATTCAGACCCAATCCAGACAGATATACATCGATCTGCTCCAGTCCTTTCTTCAACGGGTCCGGTTCCTCATCCCGCCAGACCTTGAGCTCGATGCCGAGCACCGCCCCCCCATACCGCACACACAGGTCCATTCGGCCCCAACCAATGGCATATTCCCGGTCGATGGTTCCCCCGGCATTCACCACCCGGTGCAAGAAGGCCATCAACACCAGATGGGGCGCAATCTCATGATACGGCACACTGCCCAACAAGGGCTCCCCATGCTGGCGCCAGAATTCCAGAAAGGCATAGAGCAACCGATCAATATCCAGGCTGCCATCGGGTTTCAGCCAGGTGGGAGAAATATGGGGAAGTGAATCCTGAGGGGCGCCTGCCAGAATACGGGGAATGACTTCCCGATAAATGGGATTGGCAATCACCAGGCCGCCGGATCCATCCCGCCGCAACAACCCCAGATCCACCAGGTACTGCCGGTCATCATCCGTTCCCTCCGTAATCATGCCACCGGCCAGCATGGGCTCGATCACCCGCCGGACACGAGGCTCCCCCAGCCGAAGGGACTCGGCCTTGATATTGAAAGCACTCCCTCCAGTAATCACCGCCTTTTCCGAGCTGGAATGTATCCGGTAATCCTGAATATCCCGGACACCGCACAAAATGATGGTTTGGGGAAAAAGCTTCGGGCGGTTGGGATAGCCGGCCCGAAGCTGTCGCAGCAGGGATATCAGTGTATCCCCGATCAGTGCATCCACTTCATCCAGAAGCAGTACTGTCGCTTTATTGGAAACATCACACTATGCGGTCAAAAAAGCTTCAAGCGCTACCAACCCTGATTTTTCTGATACGATTTTCCGGGATAACAGTTCCGTCTGCTCTTCTTTGAGATACCATTTGGCCTGTCCGGCAATGGCATGAATGACAGCCGTAATTCCCTGTTCCACATTTTCCCGTGCAGCCTGCGCCCCTTCGATATTGACATAAAGCGCCCGGTAGGTTCCTTCCTGATTCAGATAATCCATCAGCGCCAGTAAACAAGTGGTCTTGCCGGTTTGACGGGGCGCGTGCAGCAGGAAATATTTTTCATTCGCAATCAAATGAAGAATATCATGAATATCAATCCGCGAAAGCGGTGGTAAATAATAATGTTTTTTGGGATTTACCGGTCCTTCTGTATTAAAAAATCGCATCATGATCTTCCTTAATAATTACGGTTTTCTTTCAACCTGGTAATCCAATCGGAGAAGACATCACGGTACCATCTTGAGGGGGATTGAATGGTCACAACCGGCGGCAGCATTTGGACCACGGCAACTTCCTGTTGTTTGCGTCCGGATTCCTGATTGGCCAGTCGAAGGGCCTCGGCTTCATCCTGGGTTGACAGTACTTTTTCAATAACATCCGGCCGGGCGTAGATGGAGCGAAACCGGGCGCATGGAAAAAAATCCGCTTCCCGGTCTGCACCGTTGTTGACATGCCAGCCGATCAGGTCCTCTGCGCCTGGTGATGCGGCATAATACTGTTTATAACCCTCACCCCATCCCTTTTTCCACGGGAGAGGGAGGGGGGTAAAGGAAACGGCAGTTTACGGCCATCTGATAAATAATTCCAATTCCAATCGGAGCGAAGGCAATTGGTGTCCATTTGCTGTTCAAAAGGTTCTTATCGCCTCTTTTACCCCATCCAGCAGGGTGTCCATCTTTTCCGGCCCATTTCCAAAAACCGTCCGGCTGAAAAATATCTGACCCGAATCCGTCTGAATCCATTTGATTGTCATGGTTATTGTATGCACTGTCTGGCCGAACTCGCCGCAAATAATTTCCGGTGCGCCCCCATTGGAAAAGTCATTGGACGCCAACTGGTTGTTATCAAAACGCTGTTTCCATCTGGCATAATCCTGCCCGTAAACCGGTATGCCCGCTTTAACCACCTTGTCCGGAAAATGTTGTTTCAGGCTTGCTATAATCTTTTCGTTCAGGATTCTGTCCATGCCGATGCGATTGAGCCGGCCATGCGACAGTATTGGGGGGATGACCAGAATATCCACCGGGTCTGAGGAATTCTGAGTATCTGTTGAAGATGAGGGGCGGTTCAGCAGCGATTGAAGCTCACCGGCCATTGCATCCCGGGGTATGCGTTTCAGCAACGGCTCAAGATACCGGGCTGCTGTGGAATGGTCATTCTGGCAACAGGACAGAAAGGCCAGATTGAATTGAGCGTCGGTGTCCGGTGGATGTATCTGAAGCGCGGTGTCAAAAAACAGTTTGGCCGATGAATTGTTTCCGGCCAAAAATGCCAGAGCGCCCCGGCTGTTCCATGCCCGCGCCCGATCAGACGGATTTCCCGCAGATGATTCCGCCGCCTGTGCAAAACAACCGTCTGCACCCGATGCATTGCCTGCTTCCCATAAATGTTCACCTTTTAAAACCAGCGCAAGTGAATCCGATGGATTTTTCGACAGGGCTTTTTCCAGGCAGATATCGGCCTGCTGATTGAGACCGGCCTCCCGATAAATTTCAGACAGCAGCGCCAGTCCGGTTCCTGTGACATTTTCCGGTCTGTCGGTCAGAGAAACCAGTTCGGTAATTGCTTCATCGACGCGCTGATGTTGATAGTCCTGAAAGGCTTTTTCATAAGGGGCCGCCAGCGGATCGATAACCGGCTGTTGTGTGACGACCTTGTCGTTTGATGGGGCTTGACGAAATCCGGGCCATAACCAGAAACCCAGACAAATGCCTGAAATCAGAAAAAGGGCCAGCAATGCGCCTGTCCCCCATCTGAGACCGCTGCGTCGGGATACAGGGATGGATATCTCTGGCGGCAGATCCGGCAGCCGCCATTCTGGAACCGGCATCAGAATATCCGATGGATTTCCATAATGGACATATGCCGACCAGACCGGCACCAATTCCGGATACTGACGCATGCATTCCTGCCGGGCCGTCAGACAGGCGCTGCCAATGGATTTGCCATTCAGCAATTCCTGATACACATGGCTGGCAAATGCTGCACTGGATGCATCGTGAATGACCCAGAGTGCGCCGATGAAATGCCGGACACCCGCCAGCAGAAATCCGCCGCCCAGCCCCAAATCGCCAATGGATGGCAATTCCGGACCCATACATTTTCCCGTAGCCGCAGATGCGCAGGAATTGGAAAATATCAGCATGGGCGGTGTGTTCAGTCCCTGAAAATCCGATGCGTTCAAAAACCCGTCTGACAGGCGCCACCCGGTCTGATCGGGCCGGGTTGGATCCACAGCGGAATGACCGGCAAAATGAACGATGTCATAGGATTCGATCAGCTTCAGGATATGCAACCGGGTTGCCCGGCTGCCGCCAATGACATCCACCTGAAACCGGGGGATGTTGTCGAGCAGGTCCATCAGGGTTTCGACTTCCTGGTCAACCATCGGGAGGGTGCCACTGGGATCGGCAATGATCAGAATTTTTACCGGATAGGAAACCGGTTTCGAAATATTGTGGGACAACCCGGGCGGGGGATTGGAAATCAGTATCTGGCGGGACAGACAGAATCGCATGGACAGATAGTCTTTGCCGTCAAATGCAATTTCCCAGGGGATGTTCATCAGGCCGGCATCCATTCGAAGGATCAGCTCCGATGGCGGCGATTGTTCCAGCATCATTCGGATATTTTGGGGAATGCACTGGGTATGAATGATTCGGCCCAAGCGTCTGAATTCGGATAGGTTGTTTGAAGATATCTGAAATGGAGGCGGAAGGGCCTGACCCAGCGGCAAATCGACCGGGCAGGTGAAACAGGATGCGATTTGGTGGATTTCCTGAAATACGTTTTGAATCAGGATGTTGTCTATCGGCTGCTGGTGATACCCCGAAACCGGAGTTGTACCCGCCGTATCAAAAATGGCCACTTCATCTTTTTTGAAGATTGAAACGACCATTGATTGAGCCATATTGTGTCCTGTATCCTATTTGGTACCTGAACGGAAACCCTTTGTCTGTATTTTAAAATTCGAAATTCG
>DFZE01000156.1:0-9207 GCA_002382065.1 Desulfobacteraceae bacterium UBA4064 | reverse complement strand
AGTTTTCGTTCAAACACTATTTATGTAACCGAACGATCATGAAGGCTATAGCCCCATTTATCATTCAATGCAATAATTGCCATGTGTACCGCATGTTTCATCCCTCGTCCGGCTGAATATCGATCATCCAGTCAATCTGTCGTGCCGGAATTTGCAGCCGGTATTGACCGGGCTGTACGTGTGAAATTACCAGGCTGCCAAAGGCATCTGTTTTTTGCGAATGAACAATGGCATTGTTTTTCTTGAATAAAACCCGAACACCGGATGTGGGCAAGTCCGATTGCGCCACTCGAATTTCCAGATCGATCTGATTCAAATCCGCAGGAATCAGTTGAAGACTCAGATTCTGGCCGGAAAGCGACTGTTCAATCCGTAACTGTTTTCGACTATCGCTTTCGCCGGATCGAAATGACATGGCCGGTGCTAAAGCCTGAACCCAGTTAAATTGTACGGAATCGGGCATCAGGGTGTCTTTTAGGAGTTGAATGGAAGACCGGGCCAGCCGAATGGCCAGAATCGGCAGAGATGGTTTGGTCGGCGCAGCCGAAGCATGCACATGATTTCGTGAAGACACCAAACGAAACAGGGCTTCCGGAACCGCCGTATCTTCATGATGCTGCAGGAATGTATCGGTCCGCGCCATATCCAGCAGGCGCAGCACACAGGCATCACAGCCTGCCATATGATCATGGGTCCGGGATCGATCCGACACCGTCATTTCATTCAGATAGTATGCCAGCAGGTCTTCACTGGCCGGGCAATGGCTCAGCATTTTGCCTCCTCTCCGCAAAGACGACTGATTTCCAACTTCAGGCGCGCTTTGGTTTTATAAATTTTGGCGCTGACAGCACCGACGGTTGTTTTCAGCAATTCCGCAATATCCTTATACGGTGTGCTACCGGTCTGATTTGACCCCTCAGTCGTCATGGCTTCCACCTGACGCAGGCGCCAGGCATATTTTCGTTCCAGCTCTATTTTTTCAGCTTTCAATTTTCGAATCCTATCTGTACCGGTGTTTGGGTCTGCCGCAGCCATGTCGGTTTCAATCTGAACCAGTCGTTTCTGATACATCAGACGCCGCCAGTGCTGAATTGCCAGTTGATCCGATCGGGAATCGACTGCCGCATTTCTGTCACCCAATTGATTTTCGATCCCGGCGATCCATTTGGCAACATCGGCCAGTTCCCGGTTGGTTTTGGCGGCAATTTGCCGGATATCCTCTGCCAATACCGGAAAGTCTGCCAAATGAAGAATCCGCAAAATCAAAAACGCCGGCTGCTTGAACACCTGTATCACACAATCCATCCAGGGGCTTGTCTCTGACAGTGTGGAATTGTCATCCGTAGGCAACCGATTTTCCAGTCCGTTGTCCGGATCATCCAGAGATTCCGTATAAAGTTTCGGGGATGAGGCCCTTAGCCATTCCAGACACATATCTTTCAAAACATAGTATTTCAGGAAATTTTCAAAAGAGATCCGTTCGCCCCTGAAGTGTTCCAGCCGCCTGAAAATCCGGTCATTTTCAAATGCATACAGATAAAAATCCCCGGCTTTGTCTGAATCGACCTTCAAATACCGTTTGGGATAGTTATATATCAGAACACCGTATTGCAATTGAAATTGATCTTTGCCGGCTGGCATATCGGCATTAGATGAACTGGTGCAGTCTGACTTCAATGAAATAGATGAATTTTTTTGCCTGTTTCTTCCCTGATACATGACATTTCACCATAACCTTGATAAAACATTGACAATCTGGTTCAATTCAGTGCCCTTCAACATATTGGGCAAGGTGACCACAACCGCACCGGTTTTGATTGCACCAAAATAATCCGCAATCCATTCGATGGGTTGGGCGCACACAGCGCGATGGCATCACCGGGTTTGATTCCCATTTTGACCAGACCGGATGCAACGCAATTGGCCTGGTCGTTCAGTCGGGAATAACTGGTTTCAATGCCGTTTTCACAGATTGCCGGACGGTCCGGAAAAAACCGCGTCGAATTTTCCAGGATACCTGAAATATTCATGAGTGTGTGCCATTTCAATGTCTGATAATCATCAGGAACAGCCGGGCACTTTCATTGGCCGCGAAAAAGCCGGTTGCCGTTTTTCCATACGGCCATACCATTATCTTATTATGGAATGGATTTTCAAGGCAAATGATCAAGCCTGATGATCCTGTTTGTAAAAATGGCGATACCACTGCGGCTATGCCGAAATTTGAGATTGCCGCGTACCCTTGACTTTTATCCATATTCCAAATATAGCTTTCAAAAAATATCGGGTCATCGTGGAGTTGTGTGAAAAAGCAGGCAGTGCCATTTCAAATGCTATGCAAAAAACCTGAAAAGGGGCAATGGGGCATAGGGGCAAAGGCACAAAGCAGGCCTTCCGGGAACTGCAAATCTCGAAAGATGATTGCCGAAAATGGTTTGCCGGCGCTTCTGGACTGCGGGCGTATGAAGTTTTTCAACAATGTCCGCTCAAGGTCATTTACCAATAATGAAAACATGTGAACAATCGATTGGAGATATCTGATATGGATCAGCCTTCCAGAATTCCGTTTACCCCTAACTGTCTGCCGGTTCTCATCGGGAGCATGCCGAACACCGATCACCGGAAGGCTGTCGAGACGGTTTTTGCCCATACGCCGGAAATTCCGGTCTGGGTGCAATTGCCGGTTCATGGTCAGGAAGGCATGATTGTTCAGTTTATGCCCGGTCTTCCCGGTTTGACGATTCAAAATGAGAAATGTTTTGTTCGGACGGATGGTGATGCGTTCAATGATGAGATACTCCAGTTTTATGAGGACTATCTGGCAGCCATCGAAGACCCGATCCGGATTGACAATACCCGGTTTGTGCTGGCAGAGGATGTTGCCCCGGGTTTTTACCGGTTTATGGAACAGATTCCTCATGCAGCCAACCGTCCCGTAGCCCTGAAGGGCCAGGTCACCGGTCCGGTCACATTTGCGACATCGGTCAAGGATGGCTGCGATCGGTCCATATATTACGATGATCAGTTGCGGGATGCGGCGGTCAAACTTCTGGCCATGAAAGCCCGATGGCAGATCCGGCAATTGACCCGCTTTGGCCTTCCGGTCATTTTGTTTCTGGATGAACCGGCCCTGGCCGGATTTGGTTCATCCGAATTGATCAGCATCACCGGAGAATCGGTTGCCTGTGCGCTGAATGAGGTTATCGGGGCAATTCATGCCGAAGGCGGTTATGCGGGCATTCATGTCTGCGCCAACACGGACTGGAATCTGGTGATAAACACAGATGTGGATATTATCAATTTTGATGCCTATGGGTATTTTGACCGGTTTATTCTCTATCCGCAAGCGCTGGAATCCTTCTGGGATCGCGGTGGCATGATCGCCTGGGGCATTGTCCCGACAGGAAGCCCGGAAGCCATATTCCGGGAAACCCCCCAGAGCCTGACATCGCTCTGGAAAGCACAAATGGCTCAGATCGAACAGCTTGGAATTTCCCGTTCCGACATCCTGGCCCGATCTTTTGTGACACCCAGTTGTGGCTTGGGCTCTTTGACGGTTGAACAGGCGGATCGCGTGTTGAAACTGACCCGGGATGTTTCCCGGATGATGCGGCATGGGGAATAAAGGGATAGGGGAAAAGGGGATAAGTATCCAAGGGCAGTTTAATGACACGAAGTTCATGAAGGGCATGAAGAAAACCGAATGATGAAATCGGAGTATATTTATCTTGATGTGTGCGCATTATGCCGGTCTTTCGATGATCAAAGGTATGTGCTCGCCTTGAAAGTGAAGCAGTTCATCTGATTTTGGAGACTGTCCGATTCAAGCGGATGAAAATGGCCGTATCTCCCGTTCATTATGAAGAAATAAAAGATATTGCCGATCCGGTCGAGCGCCATCACCTGTTGTCATTATTGGATATCTATGGTGAGCGGGTTGATGTGGACATGAAAAAAACTCGCCTGAGAGCTGAAACATTATTTTCAGCCGGATTTGGGGTTGCTGATGCTGCCCATGTGGCATTTTCAGAGGCGATCGGTGCAAATTTTGTTAGCTGTGATGATCGTTTGTTGAAAAAATGCTGGAAAAACTGCCTGGGTATCTGGCGTGGCGATTCCCTGCAATACTGCATAAAGGAGGGTTTAAAATGAAGGCTGTCAGATATATGGATGAAGAACTGGTCATTCGTAAAGGAATTGATTTGCTCATGAAGGGATTGGGGCCCCTGGAGGCGATTCGTTTTATCAATATTCCCAGAGATGCAACGATCGACAGCGTTAAACGGCATAGAAAATGGCAGCAGCAACTGAAAAAGAACGATTTCTTTGATGCCGTTTTTTCAGAAACAATCAAGTGAAGCGTCAATAGTATATATCCGTTTCGTGACAGATCATTACCGGATTTTTTCCACAAATCAGCGATGACCCCTAAAATGAAAGCCCTCTGACAATGCCAACCGGTTCTTCTCCGAATTCCCGTTTGACAACATGGTTGCCAGGCCGTGTATTGGCCGAACAGGTGTTTTCCAGGGCTGCCGGGGCGCCGCTTCTGAGCGGCAACAGCATTCGTCTTTTGGAAGATGCCCGGGAAAATTATCCGGCCTGGATCAGCAGTATCGAATCGGCGCGCCGGACCATCCATTTCGAGATGTACATCATTTATGAAGACAGGGTCGGTCTTCAGTTCTCGGACCTGCTCATTCAGAAGGCGCGTGAGGGTGTTCGGGTTCGGGTTCTGTATGACTGGATCGGCGGGCTGTTCAAGACTTCCGGTCGATACTGGCAACGGCTGCGGGAGGCGGGTGTGGAAATCCGGTGTTTCAATCCGCCCCGATTGGAAAATCCGTTTGGCTGGCTGTCGAGGGATCACCGAAAAGTGATTGTCGTGGACAGTCAGACCGCATTTGTGACAGGCCTGTGTATCGGGCAGATGTGGCGTGGTTATCCCGAGCGTGGCATCGAACCCTGGCGGGATACAGGTATTCAGATCAGCGGGCCGGCGGTTGCTGACATCGAAAAAGCCTTTGCTGAAGTCTGGGGGGTTGCCGGCAAACCGCTTTTGCCTGAGGACGTTCCGGCCAGAACGAGCATAGAACCGGCCGGTGATGTCGATCTGCGGGTCATCGCGACAGTTCCGAATATGGCCGGTCTGTATCGGCTCGACAACCTGGTGGCGGCGTTGGCCCGGCATACCCTGTGGCTGAGTGATGCATATTTTGTGGGTGTCAGTTCATATGTCCAGGCCCTCCGGTCCGCAGCCCGGGATGGTGTGGATGTGAGGCTGCTGGTTCCGGGTGCAACAGACTTTCCCATCCTGCGGGTCATTTCCCGATCCGGATACCAGCCGTTGCTCGAGGCGGGCGTCCGGGTTTTTGAATGGAATGGTCCCATGATGCATGCAAAAACCGCAGTGGCTGATGGTATATGGGCCAGAGTGGGATCGACAAATCTGAACATCGCCAGTTGGATGGGAAATTATGAACTGGATGTTGCCGTGGAAAACGGGGCATTTGCCCAAATCATGGAAGACATGTTTTTAAGTGATCTGGAAAACTGCACCGAAGTCGTTTTGAGCAAACCCAACCGGGTGTCACTGGCCAGGAAAAGGCCCCGGCCAACCTTTCTGGACAGGAACCGTACCGGCAGCATGGGCCGGGCCGGAGCCGGCACCATCCGCGTCAGCCATACCGTGGGTGCGGCATTGACCGAGCATCGCCTTCTGGGTCATGCCGAAGCCAAAATCACCGGTGCTGCCGGGCTGCTGTTTATCATCATTGCACTGGCCGGTTTTCTGTGGCCCCTGTCGCTGACGGTTCCGATCAGTATTTTTTCCGCATGGCTGGCCACGTCACTGCTCATCAGAACATACAAACTGATTGTTGGCAAAAAACAGAAAGATGAAATTTCTCAACAAGATCCACCACCGTGACATCGTCCAAAAGATGGCATGTCAGGGAACTCCCGTTGGTCGCACACTGACCTGCACTGGCCGGCTGACACGCTGTAGGTCAGGCTGGCCGGCTGTTTGGTCTGCCTGACAAGCCATATCTGATTTCAAACAGCACAAAACCGTCCGAATTAAACAGCAGTTCAAAGTGCTTCTGAAAGGTCTGTTCCAGAATGGCGGTTTCCCGATCATTCAATGAATCGGCCATCCAGGCGCCGAACAGTCCCCTGTGTGTCAACAGATGTGTGATTCCGGAATGCCTCAGCCTGTCCAGCACGTCATCGGGTCGGGCGGCTTTCTGCAAAATTGATTGCAGCATCCCGTCGTCAAACCGGACTTCCCGGTCAAAATAATACCCCCTTCTTCCCATGAACATGGCCAGAATATTTGCGTCGTGGTTCAGATTCTGGTTGATATGCCGGATTGCGGCATATTCCGGGCGATGGCACTGAATATATTCATCCCGGGTCATGTGACCCAGAATGTGGGGAACCGGATCAACCGTTCTGAACTGATCCGCCATATACACCATATTGGGAACCAGAAACGCCATACAGATGCAGACCGTTATCCACCTGCCATATTTTCGGGCAAAGGCCGGGAACCGGTCCAGCATGATGAACCCGATATCCCGAATCCCCATGATGGAAAGGATGGTCAGGGGCGCGATGATGGGGGCGACATACCGGATCCGCATGTCGGATGAAACAAAGGCGATGATCACAAACAGGGTGGAAAAAATGAACAGGCAGGCCTCTTCGATTTTTTGAAGCGGTGTTTTGTGTTGACGGTAAAACAGGGTGAACAGGGGGAGAATGATCAGAAACGGGTTCAGCTTGCCGTCAAAGTATCGCGGGTTGTCATCCTGACCGGAAAAAAAAATTCGAAGTGGAACTGTCAGGGTTTCCCACATCGGCTCATCATACAGGAGCTTGCGTTTCAATAACCGTCCGATGGGTGTACTTTTTGGCCCGGCAGGATCCGGCATATCATTGTTGACGACAACGGATGATACATACAGGGGATAAAGCGGATTGCCCTTCCAGATCATATTCCGGATCGCCCAGGGAGAAAAAACCAGAAGCGCGGTCACGATGAAAACAGATCCATATCCGATGGTTCGCATTTCCGATTTCAACCGATCTGCCAGTGATAATCGAACCGGACAGGCAGATGAGGAAGTTGAATCCAGTTGCAGCATCCGGCTGTAAATCAGGGGGACCACTGCGGCCAGCAGAAAAAACACCACCAGACCATTGTATTTGGCGCCAAGCGCCAGACCGCATAACAGGCCGGCCAGAATGAGATCATGCCATCGAAACCGGTTTTCTGCCCATTCAAACAGATAAAACAGGGACGAAAACGAAAAAAAAATCAGTCCCAGATCCACATATACCGTAAATGACAGGCGGAATATAACCGGGATGGTCAGAAAAAACACTGCACCGGTCAGGGCCATTTCAAAATTGATTCGCCTGACCAGGTAGCGATATATAAAAACGGCAGTCAAGAGGCCAAACATCATGTGAATGAATTTGGGCAGGATATCATTTCCGAAAAAAAGCGGAATGATGTAGAGCAAATCCAGATTCATGGGATAATAGGAAAATTCAATGGCGGGAAGCTCTACCATTCCCCCATGTTTCAGATAAAGCTTGGGGACATAAAGATGATGGGTCAATGCATCGCGATCCACCGGTGGAACCAGTGACAACAGCGTGGTGGATAAGACCGTGAGGCATATCAGGAGCATTGCCCCATATCTTATGGCATTACGCATCGATCGATCTTAAAATGCCATTTGCGATGGATCCCTGCTGCCGGGACGGGTCGGGGCAGGGGACAACGCGCAATGATTGGCCGTCGGCAGGATGCTCATGTCAGTTGATGAATGCAAACATCCAGCCCAGAATTAAAACCATTATCCATGCACCGGCAAGGATGGTTAGAAATTTTTGCCAGCTATCTCCAAAAGCGATTTTAACCGAATGAAGCACCCAGGTCCAGTTCATCCATACATGAATCATCAGAAGGCCAATCAGAAAAATGCCCAGATAAAAATGAAAATTTCCCCATTCATGGCGGTGCAGTCCCAGAAAATATTTGGACACCTGACCTCCGCCGGGAATCACCAGCTTCATCAAAAGGCCCAACGCAAAAATCGCACAAAAATCCACAACCATCAGTGCGTTGACAATCAATTTCAAGTCATTCTTTTTCATTTGGCCAGATTCTCCCATGCCAGAATTGAGATATGAGTATTGAGATGCCGCCTAACGATCCAACGGCGGCACGGCCTGAATGCTGGTTGCGGCACCTTCAGTCTTCAGCCTTCAGTATTGAAATATGAGAAGTGAGTATTGAGAAGCGGCCTGACGGTCCATCGCCTGTTTTGCCAGAATGCTCTTTGCAGCCCCTTCAGCCTTCAGTCTTCAGTCTTCAGCCTATCTTATCAATAACAGCAGGTTTGGCAATCCCTTTTCATCCTGCATCATGATCGATTCCAGGATATGTTCTTGACGTTTTTCCGGCAGAAAATTCCGGGTGAGATGGCGGAATTTTGCTGTCAGATCGGCATGGGTCATGGGGTTGGCCGGATCACCCCGGGTATCGATGACGGTTTTTTCAAAGCGTCCTGACGGTGTTTCCACAATAATCCGGGCCGGTGTTTTGAGGGGAAACAGGGCATTCAGGCTGTCGTCCACCATCAGTATCACACGTCGGGCAATGGTGGCAATGGCCGAATCATGAAGACAGGTGCTTTCAAGGGGCAGCAGGGCATCCGGTCCGTTTATGGCGGCAACGCCCAAACAGAACGGGATGCTGTACTGGGCCGCTTCCAGCGAGGCCGGATCGGGATAGTTATTGAGTCGCAGGGCGCGTTCAAAGGTTTGAACCGTAATCCGGGATATCATGTCTGATTCGAGGTTGTTTTCTTTTAAAATTGCCAGAAGCCCATCGATGGCGGCATGGCTCCACCGGCAACTGGAATTATAGTGGACCCCAAAATCCGGACAATAGTATAAGATGGTAACCTGCTATAAAAAGGAGCAGGTCATGAGCGAAAAAAGTCGTAAGAATTTCAGCAGTCAGTTCAAAGCCAAGGTTGCGATGGATGCGATCAAAGGGGTTAAGACGGTAAGCGAAATTGCCGAGGAGTTTGGCGTACCTCCGACCCAGGTGGGACATTGGAAGAAAGTGTTGCAGGAACTGGCTCCGGGTATATTTGATACTGTGCGAGGCCCCAAGCCTGCCGACCC
>DFZE01000238.1 GCA_002382065.1 Desulfobacteraceae bacterium UBA4064 | reverse complement strand
TTTGTCAAAAAGACCGGGATCATGGACAAGGTGAACAAGAAGGAACTGATCATTCCGGGTTACGCCGCGGCCATTGCCGGGGATGTGGAAGAAGAACTGCCGGGTTGCACCATAACAGTTGGACCCAGAGAAGCAGCGCATATACCGGCCTTTTTAAAAGCCCGATGATTGTTTGACGGGAAATCGACACCAGTGGACTTCTTTAAAACATAAGTCCACAAAAGATGACATCTGGAAAGTCGGAAGGCGGAACACCCGACGGGTGAATCGCCTTCCGCCAAAAACGCATCCGGTTTCCCTTTCACCCCATGACCACATCATTTTCCAGTATAAGGAGGAAATATGTTATTGATCGGCGAAAGCCTGAACGTCATCAACAAAAAGATCGGTCGCGCCTTCAAGGAACGCGATTCCAAACCGATCCAGGAAGAAGCCCTGTTTCAAAAAGAAAAGGGCATGGATTATATTGACATTAACCTGGGGCCGGCCAAAAAAGACGGCGCCGAGCTGATGCCGTGGGTGGTTCAGGTGGTACAGGAAGTGGTATCGGATATTCCGCTGGTCCTGGACACATCCAACATTGATGCCATTGCCGCAGCCTTGAAGGTCTGCAAACTGCCGCCGTTGATCAACTCCATTATGTGCCGGCCGGAACGTTATGAAAAAATGATTCCACTTGCAGCCGAACATGGATGTGACTTCATCGCTCTGATGTGGGGGCCGGATGGTCTGCCCCGGGATGAAAATGAGCGGGCTGCCCTGTGTGTGGAACTGGTTTATGCGGCCAATGAAGCTGGCATCCCCAATGAAAAAATTTGGGTCGACGGCATTGTGACCCCGGTCAATATTCAGCAGCCTCAGGCAATCAGCCTGATGGAGTTCCAGAAGATGCTCCAGGACATCGCTCCGGGCGCCAAGAGCACCTGCGGTCTGTCCAATATTTCCAATGGTCCACCCACCCATTTGAGGCCCATTCTGAATCAGACCTACATGGTCATGCTGGAAAAGTGCGGCATGTATTCCGTCATTTCCGATCCCCTGGACGATCAACTGACCGCCATCGCCAAGGGAAAACGCCAGGACATCGTCGATCTCATTTATTCGATGGTTGATGGCGCCACACCCGATATCGCCAGCCTGTCCAAAGAAATGCAGGATTACGCCAAAACCACCAACGTGATTCTGGGCAAAAACCTGTATTCGGACTCCTGGCTGGATATTTAATCCCCGACTCCGTCAGAAGTCAAAGCCCCGTCAGCAACAGCAGCGGGGCTTTTTTATTCCGGTTGTTTACCCGTACAATATACTCCCAATATCCTATTACAAGAGTCTCAACCATGCCCAGAATTGACGATTACATCGCCGCCAGAAACCGCGCTGCCGAAGCGCTTGCCGCCGAAACCATTGAGGCCATTGCCAAACGCTCCGGGTTTGACCGGATCGATGATGTCAGCATGAGGGTACCCTTTCTCAATCGAACGTATCGTGTCAGTTATCCGGATTTTGTGTTTACGGACATGGACAGTGATGCAGCGGTACCCCTGCAGGAGCAGGTTCTGATTCTGCATTATCTGATTGGAAACAGTCCCGAATGGCTGAAAGGGCAATGGGTCGCCTACCGGGAGATTCAGGGCGCCCAGTTTTATTACAGCGCCTTTATCAAGCGCTCGGTGGACCCCCTGAAAAAAATATTTGGGCAGTCGGTTCAACCACTGACAGCCGCGGCCCAAAACCTGAATGGTCGCCCGATTGACGCGGGTGATGCGGGTTTTGAATTTCTGGTTTTTCCCAAAGTCCCGGTTCAGGTGATTGTCTATCAGGGCGATGATGAATTTCCCGCCGAAGCCAGCATTCTATTTGATCGCAGCATCGGCGAGATTCTGAGCCCGGAAGACATTGCCTGGATGTCGGGAATGCTGGTCTATCGCCTGATGGCCCTGAAATAAGAAACAAAGGGATATGAAAACCATGTCATTTGATTTCAAACACGTTCTGGTCACCGGCGCCGCCGGTTTTATCGGATTTCACCTGTCGCTGAAACTCCTCAAACAGGGATATACGGTCAGCGGGCTGGACAACATGACCCCGTATTACGATGTCAATCTGAAA
Organism: Desulfobacteraceae bacterium UBA4064; assembly: GCA_002382065.1. Lineage (GTDB taxonomy): Bacteria > Desulfobacterota > Desulfobacteria > Desulfobacterales > Desulfatirhabdiaceae > UBA4064. The sequence continues at coordinate 19,964 of DFZE01000238.1, read as the reverse complement.
AAGGCCAGATTGAATCAACTGACCGCTTTTGAAAATTTTTCATTTCATCCCGTCGATCTGGTGGATCGACCCCGGTTGGATGCCCTCTTTTCCGGTCAACCAATTGAAGTCGTGGTCAATCTGGCCGCCCAGGCCGGGGTCCGCTATTCCCTGACCAACCCCCATGCCTATGTGGACAGCAACCTGATCGGATTTGTCAATCTGCTGGAGTCGTGTCGCCATCACCAGGTCAGGCATCTGGTTTTTGCATCCTCCAGTTCGGTTTACGGGGCAAACACGCATATGCCTTTTTCTGTTCACCACAATGTGGATCATCCGGTTTCACTGTATGCGGCCACCAAAAAAGCCAATGAACTGATGGCCCATACATACAGCCATCTGTATAACCTGAAGTGCACCGGTCTGCGTTTTTTCACCGTATATGGTCCCTGGGGCCGGCCCGACATGGCGCTGTTTTTGTTTACACGGGCCATTCTGGCAGACGAGCCGATTCAGGTATTCAACCATGGCAAAATGAAGCGTGATTTTACCTATATCGATGATATTGTCGAAGGGGTCTGCCGCATCATGAAAACGCTTCCCAAACCCTCACCGCACTGGAGTGGTGATCATCCGGACCCGGGAACATCCTATGCCCCGTATCGCATTTACAATATCGGTAACAATCAACCGGTCGAACTGAATGAATTCATTCGCGTCATTGAAACCTGTCTTGGCAAAACCGCAAAAAAAATCATGATGGACATGCAGCCCGGAGATGTTCCGGCCACCTATGCCGACATTGATGATCTGATCCGCGATGTCGGGTTTCGGCCGGAAACGCCGCTCACGGTCGGCATCAACCGGTTTCTTGAATGGTATCGATCCTATTACGGGATTTGAAGACGAATCGCATGGCCAAAAACATACCTTGTAGAACAAGTAGATCCGACAATGGGGAAAAATAAACATAAAAAGGGTGTTGTACACCGCAAATCCATTTCGTCAATTGCCCCGGCTGAATCGACCGATTCGATAATTGAGTTGGCAAAAAAATATATCCAGAAAGAAAAGGCCCGGGATGCCATCGCTGTATTGAAACAGGCAGAAAAAGCCAAAGGCGATCCCCACACGGTTGGCTTGCTTCAGTACCAGGCCTATTTGCTGCGCGAGAAGCAGTTGCGCGGCAAAGGTCTGACCAATGAAGCCGATATGGTCAGAAAACTGGCCTTTGATTCACTGCCCGGGGTTGAAAATCTTTCTGAATCCGATTTCATGGGATATATCAGCCGGATTGACGCATCGAAAGCGGTAACAGCATATCTGGACTATACCCGCCATCACCCGGCATCTGTCACACTGATGCAGCAATTGGCATATAAAATGATGATGACCCAACAATGGGATAAACTGAATTTACTGGAACCGGATCATCCGCTTTGTATGGATGCATCGACTGTGGCAGAAGCGGTTCTTCACATGAATCAGGGCGACTGGGAGGCTGCACTGAAGCGCCTGAAATCCGTTTCCAGATCCTCGCCATATTCACCGATTCGAGTGTTTTGCAGAGCCATGACACTCTTTTATCAGGAAAACGATACGGAAATGCAACAGATTCTGTATAGCATTCCTGACAATTTCCCGCTTCCCCATGTCATTGAAGGATTGATAGCCTGTTGCGATTCTGATGATCATAGCCGCAACCCGCGCATTCGATGTCTGTGGGATGGCCCGCTTGGTCTAGAAAACCAGATTTCAAATCTGATAACGGATTTCAGGCGCAATCAATTCAACCGGCTTGTTGACGCGATTCCCCGTTTGGCAAGGGTCATTTATCCACCAGAGCCGGATATGGCTGTCTTTCATATACTGGAACTGGTTGGTCTGGATCGTTCCCATAGCCGCAGTTTCATGATGCTGGCGAAAAAATTGATGGAACGTCTGTTGAAGCCCGAGCAGATCACGTTATGGCTCATCAAAACCGCTTTCCTCATGGGACAAAGCACCCTGAAAACCACATTTGATTATATGGACCTGGCTTCGAAGCTCTTTTCCAGTCCCGATGATCGAAACATGGCATATGGACTCATTCTGCTGAATGCCGTCAAAACCATGGAAATCACCCGGTTGAGCAAACTGCAGTATGAACGGGATATGCTTTCCTGTCCGGATATACTGACATTTGAGACCATGCCGGAAAATGTGGAGGCACTGAAAAATGCGTTGCTTATCAGAAGCATCGAACTGGATCCCACCCATCGTGCGGCATATGAACTGCTGTGTATTCTCCATCAAAAAAACCGGGAGTTGACCCGGCAGGTTGAAACGGTCCTGAACAACATGGCCCTGATTTTTCCGGATGATCCCTTTCCATTTCTGGAACTGGCCGCCTGCCATTATACCAAAAACGCCTTCAGAAAAGCCGAAAAAGCCCTGGAAGAGGCATCTTTACGCGCACCACATGACAGCCGCGTGATCGACCGTCGGGTCATGGCCCTGTTGATTGCTGCCGAGCGCAATATCCGACGTGCAAAATTGCACCTGGCGGTTCCGGACATGGACAAGGCCGAAGAGCTGGACAGCAAACGCATCAGACCCATTTTGATCGAAAAAAAGATTCTGTTCAGCATGATACAGGACAAGAGCGCATTTGGAAAAGTCATGAAACACGAATTTCTGGCACTTTCAAACATTGAGCGCATTCGCATCCTGAATCTGTTGGACATCGATATTGAGAAAAATCCGATTTCATCCGGTCGCAGTTTTCAAAAAATGATTGAAGCGGAAATCAAAACAACCATCAGCCAGATTCATGAGCTTCTGCCAACTGATCTGGAGTCTTTGATCGCGCCTTTTCCCCAGGAGTTTTATCCAATTCTGCCATCGGTTAATCTTGGGGAGACCTTTTTGGCCAATTACCATCAGATTTTTGACAAGATTTCAAATCAGAATCTGATTCCGGCCTGTATCCAGATATGGCGGTTTGAAGTGTTGCCCGTTATTGAACGGGAATTGAATAAGCGTTTGAAAGTCCGGGATCAGCCATTTGCGGTTCAGATCAGATTTTTTCTGGAAATATTGGCCCATATGACCGGTCAACGCTATGGTAGCCACGGTTTTCTAATGGTGCTTGAGGGATGTGATGACCGGCTGACGGATGAACTGAAATCACTGGCCAAAAACATGGTCAGACATACCAGCGGAAATCTGAAACTGGCACTGGAACGTTTTGATTTTTCGATTTTGAACCGAATCGCTTTTAATGAATTCGAACCCGACGAGGATGATTGGGAAGAAGACGAGGATGATTGGGATGACGATGAGGATGAAGCAGAGCTGCTCGACAGCATGATCCGTGTCATTGAAAACATGATCGATGAATCGGAAATGAGAGGCCAACCCAATCGAATCATTCGAAAATTGCACAAACGCATGATGTCGGACATGAAACAGAATCAAGATACGGATTTTGATGAGATGCGCCAGATGATCCAGGATATGAAACCTCGAAATATCTCACGGGAGGCGCAAATTCTACTGTTTGACAAAATTATCATTTGATGGCAGGTGATTAAAAATATGCTGAAAAATTATATCGTACTGGGTGTAACCCTGGAATCCACGGACGAGGAAATTCGAAACCGCTATCTGGAGCTGGTAAGAAAACATACACCAGAAAAATATCCCGCGCAGTTTCAGCAGATTACCGAAGCCTATGAGGCCATTAAAACCCGGCGTAACCGGCTTGAATCCAGACTGTTCTACTCACAACAGGATCAGGACCTGGACAAAACACTGCGTACTCTGGCCCGTTCGATTCCAGTAACCCGCAGACGTGCCACGCTGACAGAACTGATTCAGGAAGAGACAGGAATATGAGGTTGAAACCGATATGGCAATGGGGCAAACAGCAGGTGATTCGATTTGATCGGGAGATATGCCTGCCCGTACTGATTTGGGCAGCCCAATATCTCAAACAGACGATTGATACCCGAATTCACCGGTACAATCTGATACATGACTGGAAGCGGGCAGCCGTGGCTGATTTTTCCGTATGGCTTTCCACCCTGGATGAACAGGCGGAAGAGACCCAATCTCTGGAAATGGATACCTGTGATCTGTTCCGGATGATGTCGGAATTTAGCGCATTGCGCCAGGAAATTCGAATTCAGAACCGTGAGCAGACCAAAACCCTTTCCACACTCACCGGCTTTCTGGATGCGTATCACGAGACATCCGACCGGTTTCAGAAAACATCGGATTGGTTCAGGGACCGGACCCGATCACTTGCCACTCTGGAGGAAAACATTCGAAGCGCGTGTGAAAGACGGACCATTCTGCCGTTTCTGGATGTTCGGGATGCGCTGGTACGCGGGCATGAGGCCTGTGCCCGCATTTCCTAGAACCAAAAGCCTGTTCCGGCCGGTTCCCAAAGGAATAGACGGCATTCTGGAAGGATATGATATGGCCCTGCGTCGAATCGACAGGGCCTTGTTCCAGTCACATGTAAAACCGCTCGAAACCCTGGGAAAGGTTTTTGATGCAAAAACCATGAAAGCACTCGACAAACGTCCGGTGGATGATGCGGCAAAAGGCCTGGTGGTGGAGGAAATTTTGACCGGATTCATGCAAAATGACGAAGTTTTGCGAACAGCAGAGGTCATTGTCGGGGAGTAAACTGTCAGTGATGCACATTCAATCTTTACGGAGACAGGGTATGGAACCTATTGTTGGGATTGATCTGGGAACGACCAATTCCGAGATCGCCTTTATACTGGATGGAAATGCAATCGTGCTGATGGACAACGATAACGGCATTTTGCCATCGGTCGTCGGTCTGGATGCCAACGGAAAAATCATTGTGGGACACGAGGCGTTGAATCAGGCCATTTTATCTCCGGATCGAACCGTTCAGTCCGTCAAACGACTGATGGGATCGGGCCAGGCGATCCAGATGGGAGACGCGGTTTATCAACCTCAGGAAATTTCGGCATGCATTCTGAAATCATTGAAAGAGCGCGCTGAAAAAACCCTTCAACAACCTGTCAACAAAGCCGTTATCACGGTTCCGGCCTATTTTACGGATTCCCAGCGTCAGGCGACACGGGAGGCCGGTGAGATTGCCGGATTGACGGTTGTGCGAATCATCAATGAACCGACCGCGGCGGCTTTGGCCTATGAAAGCCGGAACTCGGAAACCCAGACCATTCTGGTTTATGATCTGGGAGGCGGAACCTTTGATGTATCCATCGTCCGAATCGAGAACGGTATTGTCGAAGTCCTGTCAAGCACCGGGGACAACCATCTGGGCGGAGATGACTTCGACCAGTTGATTGTGGAACTTCTGTCAGCGTATATTCAGGAAGATCTGAAGCTGAATACGATAGACAACAACCCGGTTCTGAAGGCCAGACTTCGACGTGCTGCGGAAAAGGCCAAAATTGCCCTGTCATTCGCGCCGTATATCCGTATCGAAGAGGATCATATCGGAAAAAAACTGTTACGGGATATTCATCTGTCCTATGAACTTTCACGAAACGATTTTGAAGAATTGATTCAAAACGATCTGGACCGCACCATGGAATCCGTAATCAAAGCGCTGAATGATGCCCGTCTTCTGCCATCGGCCATTGATAAAATCATTCTGGTCGGTGGTTCCACGCGAATTCCCCGAATTACCGAGATGCTGACGGAAAAATTCGGAAAATTGCCTCATGGTGAAATCGATCCGGATCTGTGCGTGGCTTTGGGGGCATCCATTCAGGCCGGACGGGAAATGGGACTGGATTCATCCTGCGTACTGCTGGATATTACACCCTACTCGTTTGGTACATCGGCATTGGGCGAGCTGAATGGCAAAATATCTTCGGATATGTTTGTGCCGCTCATCCGCCGAAACACCAAACTTCCCACCAGCCGCAGTGAAGCATTCTTTACATTGTGTGACAATCAGAAACAGGTTGAAATTCGGATATTTCAGGGAGAAGATCCGGATGCCTCCCTCAATATCGAACTGGGCAAATATCTCTTTCAATTGACACCGGCGCCTGAAGGCAGTCCGATCGTTCTGAATTTTGATCTGGATTTGAATGGTATTCTGAAGATTCAGGCCACGGAAAAAATAACCGGCAACAAAATCAACGCGGTCATCGAAAATGCAATCAACCGCTTCAGTGACAGTGAAATATCCGATTTCAGAGACCGTGTGAATAACCTGTGGCAGCCGGATGCAAACCAATTTGAGCAATCCCGGTCAGACAATGCTTCGGCTGACACCGTGCCACCGGACATTCAGCAAATTCTGGACCGGGCCCGGGCCAAACTGGAAGACGCTGCGCCGGAAGATCGCGATGAGATGATCAATCTGATGGAAGACATTCAGGATGCCGTTCAAAACAATCAACTGGAGAAGGCCCGGTCCTTTTCCAAAGAGATGGACGATATTCTGCTGTATATCGGGTGATCCGGTTTGATCTGCATCCCTGTTAATTGCAGGCGATCGAGAGCGCTGTCCCGAACCCGGTATTGGAATTGAAAAAAGAAAATGGATCGATCGACTTGCAGGGGCGACCGGCCGGTCGCCCTTACTGTATTTCACTGCAGGATCAAAATTTATGGAACGATGTCCGGTATGTCAGGCACGATATGCAGGCAAATCGCAATGCCACAGGTGCAAAGCCAACCTGCATGCACTGGTTGACCTCGAATCGCGCGCAGAGACACATCTTCGCCAGGCAATCGATCTGGCAAAGACAGGTGATTATCACCACATGTTTTACCATGCCAGACGCTCCTGGTCGCTTCATCGAACACAGGCTTCCGTAAAGATACTGGCCTGTGCAGCCCTGCTGACACATCAATATGGCCTGGCCGTTCGCCTATGGAAGGATATCAAACGCTGACACCATGAAAAGAACCAAAATTCATCGACTGCTGACTTCGGAAAATCCGGTGGATGCCCTTCTCCTGAAAGGCTGGATCAAAACCCGACGGGATGCAAAAGGATTTTCCTTTCTGGAAATCAATGATGGCTCCTGTCTCAAAAACATTCAGGTTCTGGCAGAATCATCCCTAAAAAATTATGAGGAAATATCGATCATCACGACCGGCTCTGCCGTGGCCGTGGCCGGCCGACTGGTTGCCTCACCCGGTAAAGGTCAGAAATGGGAAGTTCATGCCGACCGGATTGAAATGATCGGTTCCGCACCGGACACCTATCCGCTTCAAAAAAAACGGCACACCGATGAATACCTTAGATCCATTGCGCATCTGCGTCCCCGTTCCAACAAATATGGCGCGATGTTCCGGATGCGATCCGAAATGGCATTGGCCATCCATCAGTTTTTCAGGGAGCGGGACTTTCGATACATTCACACACCGATTTTGACCGGCTCCGACTGTGAAGGCGCCGGCGAGATGTTTCGCGTCGTAACACCCAACCGGACCCGGGAAAAATTGACAGGAGGGGATTCCGGGGACTTTTTTGGCAGGGAAGCCAATCTGACCGTATCCGGCCAGTTGTCGGCAGAAATGTTTGCCCTGGCGTTGGGGGATGTCTATACGTTTGGTCCAACATTTCGTGCGGAAAACTCAAACACCCGGCGTCATGCCGCAGAATTCTGGATGGTCGAACCGGAAATGGCATTTGCCGATTTATATGATGATATGGATCTGGGAGAATCGCTGATTCAGTATCTGATCGATTATGTCCTGACAAACTGTTCAGACGATCTCAATCTGTTTGCGACATTTGTTGACAAGGAACTCATGAAGGAACTGAGACGAATTCTCGATTCTCCGTTTATCAGGCTGCCCTATTCCGAGGCGGTTAAAATCCTGACATCCTCAAAACAGCATTTTGAGTATGATATCGCATTTGGTATTGACCTTCAGTCCGAACATGAACGATATCTGACCGAAGTCCATTTCAAACAGCCGGTGATCCTGTTTGATTACCCCAAATCCATCAAGCCCTTTTATATGCGGGTAAATGACGGCGACAACACAGTTGCGGCCATGGATATTCTGGTTCCGCGAATCGGTGAAATTATTGGTGGAAGCCAGCGCGAAGAGCGACTGGGGGTTCTGGAAGCCCGAATGGATGAGATGGGACTGAACCGGGATGCCTATTGGTGGTATCTCGATTCCAGACGGTATGGATCGGTACCGCATTGCGGTTTTGGCATGGGCTTTGAGCGCGTGCTCATGATGATGACAGGCGTCAGCAATATCCGGGATGTTATCCCATTTCCCAGAACCCCCGGAAGCATCGATTTTTAATTCATTGATGTCATTCTGAAAATTGAATTGGCGGGTATAAATGAACCGGCCGGAGCCAATCCGATTTGTTCACCCGTGACAGCAGCCGGTCCAGAAACACAAACGCGGCATCATCCATTCGGGTGTGATGGATCATGACGCCGCATTGGCCCGAGACGAGACCCTGTAACAGTTCCAGACCCAGGGCATGCCATCCATCCAGTGGAATCGGCTCTCTTCTGGTGTGCAAATCCACATTGACCGGGATATCCACAATGCCTGGCGGAACCGTCGGCAGACTGTTCCGGTATCTGGAAATCGCCACATACCCCAGCCGCTTGAGATGACTCATGGTTCTGTCATCGCACCGGTTCCATGGAGGCGTAAAAACCCGGGTCAGCCTGTCAGACAGAATTCGTGCCAGCCGCTTCAATCCGTTTTCAAGGTCGCTTGTCAGCATGTCCGTCATCCGGGAAGGCCCAAATTCCTGCTTCTTGCCGTCAGGCTCATGATTGACATGCCGCCATCCATGTGTGTGCCACATCCACAGATCAGGCGAGTTCCGGTCCATCTCCTGAAAAGCGGTCCACCGGTCAGGCGTCATCCATGCGGGAATTACGGCCAGGGCCAGCGGGATGCGATATGTTTGAAACAGCCGCATCAGCCTCAGAATATTCGTATCCGGTATGGCCACATCATCTGCCCGAAAAAAAATTCTGGGGAGCTTATGGGGTGATATTTGATCCCGTGCCTGTCCGAAGCAATTGTCCAGCCACCGGTCCATACCCACAAGCGAAAGAGGTTCAAGATAGAGTGCGGATGGCGAATGAACCGGTTTTCGGGTTACGTTCATCGTTTGAGTTGGCCGATCCAGTCCGCTGTCACGGTTGCACCATCCAGCATGACCGGCGGCAGACAGGGTTTTTTGGATGAATTCAGTTCTTTTTCAATGAAACCGGATAACCGGTCCGGATTCAAATCCGGAAGGATGGCAAGATATCCCAACCGTTCCAGTTTTCGGGCCCGAAGGCCCTGCTCCCGGTTTTGATCAAAGGGCCAGACAAGCGCCTTAACCCCTGCAGCCAGAATATTCATGCAGGTGTTGTATCCGGCCATGCTGATGGAAATATCCGCGGCGGCCAGCCAGGCCGGAAAATCCGGTGTAAACCGGGAAATGGCCAGACCCGGGTACCGATTATTGCAAAGCAGTTCCTGAAAATCGCTTTCATCCAGAAAAGGACCGGTAAAAACCTGTACACGGGTTTTATCCAGTGCCGAATTACCGGAAATAAATGCCTGCTGTACCGCCGTCAAAAATGCCTTGCCAACCTTGCCGCCACCGGCGCTGACCACAACCAGGCGTTCTGCTTCAGTCAACCCGAGATGACAGCGGATCCGGTTTCGATCTCCGGACTTGGGTCTGGGGGTCACAAATCCGGTATAGATGAGAGGCTGGATGATATCCGATAACCGGGAAAAGGTTTCATCCAGTTGAACAATCCGTGGATCAGCATGAATCAGCACCGCATCAAACCATTGATTCAGCGCATGAACCACCCGATTTTCATAGGCCTGAACATCGTCTTTTTCAACCAGGATATCGCGCAGGCTGCAGATGACATGGCATCGATGCGTACGGACTGACTGAATATGTGCCAGGAGCGGGTCCAGTTCAAACCGAAATGCCTTGCGACCGAATGGATAGAGTTCAACCATCAGGATGTCCGGATTTTCCTGCTGATAAATTTCAAGCAGGCGTTCCCGCCGGATCGATTGAATTGTTTCAAGCCCCATTTGGGGATGATGCGCATAAACCTGTTTGAAATCCGGGTCCATCATCACCGGGGGAAGGGCAACCGATTGAACATGATCCGGCATGGGCATATTGACCGGGTCACCGCCGGATACCATGACCACCTGATGATCATGAAGGCCGCGGCAGATTTCAAGACTTCGAAAAAAATGGCCCATTCCCAGAACATGCTGACAATAATACAATATTTTCATGATGCAGGGGATTTGAATTGATTTTGAATGGGGTCAGTGGCATCCAGTCGGATGGCATTTGGATATTCCAGAAAAACGTTCCGGGATGTGCATGCCATGATATGAACCCGCCAGGGTTCCATGAGTACCGCTACACCGCCTGGTGAACATTGGCTGTCCGGATCATAAAACAGACACTTCATCATGCCCTCGTGCGTCACAGTCAATATACATTGATTTGGCCATTTTCTGGCGGCATCCTGCAGAGCCTGTATGCCCCGTTTTCGAACCTGAAGCTGACTTTCTCCACCCGGCGGTGTAAATGTCCAGTCAGCCGCATTCTGCCGTTGCAGAATATCCGAAAACTGCAGACGAACCTCCTCACGGGTCATGCCGGTCCACTGACCCCAATCCATTTCGCGGAGCCTTGCATCGGTTTCCATCGGCAGGTCCAAAACAGAATTCAGCAACATGGCGGTCGCTTTTGCGCGGCCCGAGTCACTGCAAAGAATCCGGCTCCAGCTATCTGTATGCAGAATTTTGGCCCATTCAGCGGCCATATGCCTTCCGGCATCGGATAACGGACTGTCGGAATGGCCCTGAATCCGGCCGGCTTCATTCCATAATGTCGTGGCGTGGCGCATCAGCCCAAAACGGGTAATAACAGGCGTCATTGCCGGATCATCCATGCAATTACCGGAAGCACCAACAATATGATCACAATCAAAATTCCGGGCGGGGTCAAATAGGCGGTGTATATGGGCAGGCCCTTTTTTTGTGCTTTTTTCAGTTCCGCAAGAAACCAGTTGCCCAGCATGGAAGCCCCAATCAGAACAGATATTATTTTTACCAGGAGTAAGAGTGTTTCCTTCATTTTATTCCATCACCCGTACGAATTCGAACAATGGTTCGTTTCATCTCTTTTCCATTGTCCATGATATGAACCTGTTTAAGGACATTCAGTTTGGCTTCCGCAAACAACTGAATGCATTCGGGATATAACAGCCATTCCTGTTCCAGCCCTTTTTTTTTGGCCATTTCCAGTGTGTCATCCGGATGGATTGGAAAACATCGCTGACCGATAATGGGTCCGGAATCCTCACCATAATCCACAAAATGTACGGTGCATCCCCCCACCCGGCAGCCATGACGAAAGGTGTCACCGTATCCATCGGTCCCTGGAAAAGACGGAAGAAGTGCCGGATGAATGTTCATGATACGGGGATGATCTGGATTGGCATCAACCCGATCGATGAAGTACGGCGTCAGATTTCTCATGAACCCGGCCAGAACCAGAAGATCAATTGGATAGGCCTTCATGTGTTGCAGCAGCCGGGATTCTGCAATGGCCCGTGTGATCAGAAATCGCACAATGCGGTGGGCCGGTGTGCGTTCTGAAAAAATATGCTGTTTGATCAGGCAGTCTTCCAGATTGAAATCCGGGGGAGGCGACATGGCGTTGATCTGATATCCCTGAATAATGGCGCGATAATCCACGACAAAGGTTGGAATACCCGCTTTTTCGGCCCGATTCAGGCCATGTGCATTGGGATTGTCCGATCCGACAAATGTCATTTTGCCGGTGATGCCGCCGGATTGACAGGCATCAATAATGGCCTGAAGATTGGTTCCGCCACCTGAAATCAAAGCGCCGATGCGAAGAGGGTTTTTCATAAAGCTCCTGTAATGTATTTCACGGGTTATGGGGCATGGTTTTTCGGCCATCATCCGTAATCCAGACATAGTCGGCAACATTCAGGTCGGCCTCACCTCCGGATGAGAGCAGATACAGGGTCCTGAATGGGGCTTTTGTTCGTTCAAAAGCACGATTTGGAACGCCGAATTTCTGAAAAATATGGCCATTTCCGATCAGAACGATCAGTCTGGCCTGTCGCAGATTTTTGGAAATCGTGTCAGCCATTGCGTCTTCCCAGGCACATTGGGCCATGTAAAAATACTCGAAGTTTTCCCTGCCACGGATGTTGTGATGCCGGAAAATTGATTCAATATAGGCGCGGTGAGACGATTCATCAAGATTGATGTGTGCCGGAAGATAACGGGCATCGTCTGGCATCAGGCTGTCGATGCCGCCGACCGCAATTTTGGCCGGGATATGAAATGGCAGATTCAGGCCAATCAGCCGGATTTTTTCGGATTGAATGAATTCGAATATGGCCGCATACAGATCATAGGGATAGCGCCAGTTGGCATACCAGTGGACTTTTTCACGAAAGATTTCCGGCGTTAACGCACCCTCGGACCATTGATCCAGAATGGGCTGGTAGGTTGTGTCCACCATTTCAATCCCCACATCCAGGTCACCATATCGGGCCTTCATGTCCCGGATGATATCGGTCTGAATCTGGTGATGAGCGGGATTGGTATGAACTTCCCCAATGTAGATGATTTGGGCTGTCGAGAAATCGGTCAGCATGTCGTCATAGGAAACCGGCTGTCCGGTCTTTGCGGAAAGAAGGGTGTTCTCCGGAATATGTTTTTGAATATCTTTCATGAATACGCCTTTTTGAAGTCCCGAGCATCCCGTAATGATTGTCATGGCGACCAGTAATCCGACAGTCAGAAGGATGGCATGTGAAAAAAAATAAAGGCGATGATTCCGACAGTTTTTCATATGATTTTTTGGGGAAGGCATCACGGATGGAATGGGTATTTTGATGTCCCCCCCGACCGATAACACATCCCTAATTTGTATCCGGCGCGCAAATTCTTGAAAGTAATGTCTGCTCATCATATGATGGATTAATCCGCGTTTTTGATTTCCGGAAAGCGATCGTATTTTTACGGTAAACGATCATGAATCATTCCGGTTGGTTCACCCCCAGGGATGAAAATAAATGCCTTGGTTCCAATTTGGCCCATTGGAGTGTCAAAATGAAATTTTGACATAAAGCAAACAAACCGATGAATACATATTGGGTCATGTATTTTCAGACAGTTTGTCATGTTAAACAGGTTGTGTCAAAATTGTGTTTTGACACTCCAGGCCTTGGCATCGGACAAGTTTGGAACCAGACCACCACGATTCATATTTAAACACTGTATTTTCACGGTAAAGAAAGCTACTGCCATGAGTCTGAATGAACGTCCTGTATTTCGGCGGATTTTAACACCCTGGTATGATTCTGACACAACCTGCCTTGTCGTTGTTGCGGTCATGGGCGCTGCCCTGGTGTTTGGTCTGGCAGGAATCCTGACAGTTTTTGAAATTCAGTCGTACCGCCGGTTTGCCTGGATCCCCCTGCTGGTCAGCCTGCTGAGTGGCGGGGTTCTGGTTTCGACCACAACAAGAATGACTATCCGTCATGTTCAGAGACGAAAAGAAAAATTGTTGATGCCCGAGACCCAAAAATCCATGGAGTGAGACAGGCCGCTATTCCGGTCATAGTTCTGATCGGCTGATATAGATCATTTCCAGAAAATGATGAAGGATTCTGGCCGTAACCCCCCAGATGGTGACATCCAGAACCGGATATTGCAATTGAAACACATCCGGAATGTACCCGTGAAATTGCCGGTTGATATGGACCGTCATCAGATCAGATATCGGAATTTCCAGAACCCTGGAAATTTCATCTGTTTTGTGCCGGACATCTCCCTTGTCGTTCCATAATCCTGAAAACACCTCGATATTGTGGTTCTGTATGGTCTGAAAGTGCCCCAGGCTACCGGTTGGGGTCACCTGATCCGGTGTAATACAGAGCTCTTCTTCCAGCTCCCGGAAACAGGCGTCCAGCGGGGTTTTATCATTTGGGTCCACATGCCCGCCCGGCAGGGCTACCTGATTTCGCCAGGGATAACCTTCGGTATCGGTTTTTTGAATTGCCAGAATGAACGGATGCCCCAATCGCTCAAAAATCAGAAGAAATACACACGCCTGTCGATAATTGCTGTTTTCAGGCAACTTGGGATGGAGGGTTTCCTCTATCAGTTTTTTTAATCGGAAATCGTCCATTCGGGAATCCTTAATCCACAGCAGGCCGATAAGGGCTATGATCATTGACCTGTACGTCCATTTGGAGCACAGGCCCGTCTGACAACACAATCAGATTGAATGGAAACAAAAAATTGCAATCAGGGATTTTTTTTCAGAAAATCCTTCATCGCCATGGTTTTATAACTGTCGGTGTGGATATATTTCAATATCTGAATCAGGTTGTTGGCAGGGATAAAACCGGGCTGGGAGCCGATATTTTCCCCGGTTGAATTCAGAAACCAGGAGGATGGCAGTCCCTTGATCTTGTATTTTGCAGATACGGTTTGTTCCCGATCCGCATCAACCTTGATCGGAATGAAATTGGCGTTCAGGTAGGCAACCACCTCAGGATTGGTAAATGTTTCCTTGTTCATTTTGGTGCAATACGTACACCATTCTGCATGAAAATTCATAAAAATCTTTTTGTTATCGGCTTTTCCACGAGTCATTCCTTCCTGGTAGCCATACCACTTAATGGTTTCCGCAGCAATAGACGCAGACGAATCCATTACCAGAAATGATACAGTCAAAATAGCCAAAATTGCCAACACACCTGATTTCATATTGATCCTTGCTGTTTTTAGGTAGAAATGATTGTCTTCCGATACGCATTCAGGCCAGAACATCGGAAACAATCGGATTATACCGAAAGACCGTCGATCCCGGCAAGTCAAACCGGCTGAAGGCATCAATGTATAACTGACATTGAAATCCGTCACAGCACAAGCCGGTTGGTTATCAGTGCAATTCCCATCAAAATCAGAAGAATTCCGGCAATCATATTTATGTATTTTAATACCTTCCTGGCCTTATTCAAGATTATAAGAATAAAATTGATAAAAATCGAGAAAATGATAAAGGGGATCGCCAAGCCTGCGGAGTAAGTTGACAGCAGCAGCATGCCTTCCAGAACGGTTTCCTGGTTGCCGGCGATGATCAGAATTGAGCCCAGCAGGGGGCCGATACAGGGGCTCCAGCCGGCGCCAAATGCCATTCCGACAAAAAATGAGCCCAGAACATGAACCGGTTTTTTATTCAGATGAATCCGCTTTTCTAAATCCAGTGCCCCAAACCGGAAAATTCCGGTCAAATGAATCCCCAGCAAAATGATCAGAATACCGCCACCAATGCGGATGACGTCGCTGTAAGCCTGAATGACATTTCCCAGAAGTGATGCCGATGCGCCCAACAGAATGAACACGACAGAAAATCCCAGCACATAGGCAATTGTGGAGCGGATTACCCGGTTTCGGATACTGGTTCCGGCATCTGTCAGTTCATCCAGGGAAAAACCGGTGATAAATGTAAAATAGGCCGGAATCAACGGCAGAATACACGGCGAAAAAAAAGACAGCAACCCGGCGATAAAAGCGGTTGGATAGGTGACAGCGTCTGTAAACATTATTATTCCTTTTTCTTTCGGATGACTTTGAAAATCAGATTATCATTTTGGGGGAGGGTTTCTGTATCTTGAAAGCCATGTGTGTGTCAATGGTTCCGGAATTATTCCGGTTATGGCGGGTAACATCAATCGCCCACATGAACATGCATTGGATAACATTGTATTTTTCCTCTCCGAAGATTATAATCATTTATAAAAGGTCAATCAACCGGAGAGTCGGGTTATCTCACCTCCGGCGGCATCCGGATGTTGTATCATATCGATATTTAATGGGTTTCCGGTATTCAGGGGAATGATGGCACGGTTACGGCGTATCGCAAAATCTCAACTCTGAAAATTGGTTACGGCAAAGGGGAATATGGAATCACACGGCATGAGCTCTTTTTTTATAACAACTTCCTTCATCGGGATATTGATTGTCGCGAACGGTATATTCGCCATGGCTGAAATGGCGGTTGTATCGTCCAGAAAGGCCCGGCTGCAAGTGAAAGCGGATGAGGGAGACAAGGGCGCCAAAACCGCTATTGACCTGGTCAATTCACCCAATCAGTTTCTTTCCACAATCCAGATCGGGATTACGCTGATCGGTGTCGTCATGGGCGCCTTCGGTGGTGCAGAAATTGCTGAAAAGCTGGAAATGCCATTACAGCGTATAAGCTGGCTGGCCCCCCATGCCATGATTGTCAGTTTTGGCATTGTTGTAATCGGAATCACCTATTTGTCACTGGTCTTCGGGGAGCTGGTGCCCAAGCGCATTGCCCTGAATCATGCCGAAAGCATTGCAGCGGCCTTGGCCCCAGCCATGAAATCACTGTCTGTATTGACGTCTCCTGCCGTTAATTTTCTGAGCCTGTCCACAAATCTGGTGTTGAAATTATTTGGTCTTCAAATCTCCAAAGAAGCGGGTATTACCGAAGAAGAGGTCCGGCTCATGATTGAGGAGGGGACCCAGAGCGGTGTATTTGAACCAACTGAGCAAAAAATGGTTGAGCGTATCTTCAGACTGGGCGATCTGCCCGTCAGTGCACTCATGACGCCTCGACCGGATATTGTCTGGCTGGATCCGGATGACGACTTCAAGGATATCCGGGATGAAATAATGACCACCAGCCATTCCCATTATCCGGTGGCCGAGGGTCAAGTTGACCGAATCATTGGGCTGGTATATTCAAAAGATCTGTTGTCGCACTGCCTGAACGCCAGGTCGATCGATCTGAGGGCCATACTTCAACCCGCCGTATTTGTCCCCGAGAACATGCTGGCCCTTAAAGTACTTGAGCGTTTCAAGGAAAAACATGCACATGTTGCATTTGTCATCGATGAGCATGGCGATTTCCAGGGAATGGTAACCACAAACGACATTCTTGAAGCCATTGTCGGGGATATTCCCATGCCGGACGATACCCTGGAGGATGACATCATCCGTCGCGAGGACGGATCCTGGCTTGTTGACGGAAAAGTATTATCAGACGAGTTAAAAGAGCTGCTGGAGGTGGACCATTTGCCGTTTGAGGAAGAACACCGATACCAGACACTGGGTGGTCTGGTCATGGCTGTTCTGGGACGGATTCCCACATCGGGCGAGAATTTTGACTGGTCCGGTTTTCATTTTGAAGTTGTGGATATGGATGGCCACCGTGTGGACAAGGTATTGATCAAGCCTGCTGATGAAAAACCATTTCCGGATTGAGGAATCAAAATGGGGAAGTCAACCAGCCGGGAGAAGCGCTGGTTGACATCAGCCAGGATGGAGGTAAATCCGGTTAAGTGAAAAGCAATTATCATGCCATGTTGTCACAATTCCGTTGCATGCCTTGTGGCCAGTCCATAACGCTGCATTCGGTTCCAGACGGTCACCCGCGAGATGCCCAGAATTCTTCCAGCCAGAGACTGGTTGCCTTTTGCCTGTTCCAGTGCCTGTATCAACTGATGTTTTTTCAAGTCTTCAGGGTTCATGCATTCCGGTGATATGGTCGTGCTGACCTCGGTCCAGAAATGAATATCCGGAGGTAAATGCTGCGGATAAATCATTGGGTCCTGACAGGCGGCACAGGCATATTCAAAGGCGCTTTTCAACTCCCGCACATTGCCGGGCCAGGGATATCGCATCAGACACTGCATGGCTTCCGGGGAAATTCCGCGAATGGACTTGTCCGTTTTCAGATGAACCCGTTCAAAAAAATATTCCGCCAGCAGTGGAATATCGTTTTTCCGCTCATGAAGTGGCGGGATGTCGATGGGAATCACGTTGATGCGGTAATAAAAATCGTTTCGAAAAGCGCCTTTTTCGACAAGGGCTTTCAGATTTCGATTGGTTGCGGTTATCACGCGAACATCCACCGGTATGGGGCGGTTGTCTCCGACCCGTTCGATAACCTTTTCCTCCAGAACCCTCAGCAGCTTGATCTGGATCGACAGAGGCAGATCACCAATTTCATCCAGAAAGATACTGCCACCTGCAGCGGCTTCAAAACGCCCTTCGCGGTTCTGGTAGGCCCCGGTGAATGCGCCCTTGACATGGCCGAAAAGCTCGCTCTCCAGAAGGGACTCGTTCAGGGCTGCGCAATTTACCTTGATATAGGGTTTGTCCTTCCGATTCGAATGCATATGAATGGCCCTGGCAACCAGTTCCTTGCCGGTTCCGCTTTCTCCCAGAATCAATATGGGTGCATCAGAGCCGGAAACATTTGCGATCATGTCAAATACACGAGTGATGGTCGGAGATGTGCCGATTATTCCGTGAAAACTGTCCTCTGATCGAAGCTGCCTGCGAATCGCCTGGAGTTGAATGTCTTTTTCCATCAACTCGGAGATATCGGTCATGGTTTCTACCGCACCAATGACCTGCCCCCGGCTGTCCTGAAGAATTGATGCATTTTTCAGAATATGAACTGCACTGCCATCCTTTCGGGTCAGTGTACATTTTCGTTTTTTCAGGCTGCCTGTTTTAAACAGAAGGCACCAGTGGGAACCGTCACGCTCGATGACGATATCACAAATGTTGCAATTCAGGACCGAACACTGCTCTCCAATCATATCCTGCCGGGAATAACCGGTTATTCCTTCAAGCGCCTGATTGACGGAAATGATGGCGCCACCAGAATCGACAATCATCACACCATCCTGAATGGTGTCCACAACCGTTTTCCAGTATCTGTTCAGCTCCTGGTCATCCATCATCAAATCCTCCCGATTGTTTAATTTTTATCATATGTTTTAACACTATGTCAAAAATTGAACAGATGATCAATGGAAAGTGACAGGTCAGTGACTGTCTGGGGAAGGACCGGGTTATCAAGCGCAGACGGTATTCGGTTTTGGAGATGGTAGTGAACCTCCAACTGGAAACCGGATTTCCAGGGGCGGATTAAGATAGGTGATACAGATTATAGCCAAAAAATCATGCCTCAGATCATAAAGCCGTAACCGCCGTTTGATTCCTGCTTTTTCTTTTGCGGTGGTCCAAGCGATTTTCAGGCTTTTGATGAGTTTTCCCTTGAGATGGATAATCGGGCCAAATCCGTTATTGTCTGCATCCCACCAAATTTTCAATTCATCAAAAAAATCCGGATGAATCGGTACATCCCGCAAGGCAGGCCCGCCCTTATGAGCGGATTGAATTCGAATGACGCGCCTATCCCACAAAACAGCACCCCATGTCAGGCTCATAAGTTCAACAGCCCCGGGTCTGAGTCCTGTACACCATGCCAATTTAATACCTCTCATTAACCTTTGATTTGCATGCTTCAGGATTTCTGCGCATTCATGGGGTGATGGAGGGGTGATAACCGCATCATCTGATTTTGGCATTGGGAAATCCCGAACGGGATTGTATGGGATCAAGGGCGGGTGCCTTTTTATTGCCCAATTGAGGATGACTTTTATATCAACAAGTTCGCGCCTTACGGTGTTGGCTTTCACCGTTTTCCGGCGATGGCGGACATATTTTTCCAGTGTGTCATGTGTCAATCTGGCTGCCGGGATATTGTCGATGAATGGAAGAATATTGGCTTCCAATCGGATGGAAAGTAAATTTTTACTGTTTTCATTCAGTAATGTCCGGTTAGGTTTTTGCTTGCAGGTGTTGCTGTTCATGTCCTATGGGAATTTTATGATCAGGGGAGGCTTCTGCGATGCGAAGCTCATTTTGGATATTAATCCGCAATTCCCTGACTCTTTTGATAGTAACCGATCCGCCATGGTTTGTATGGCAGTAAATGGCAAGTAGCAAATAGGTAATGAGTCCTGCCATGATCTGTACCATCAAGCCGTACCGGCTTCTGGCAATCAGATGGTAGACGCGCAGATGACGTTTCCACCCAGCCGTACCGGTGTTGACTGATT
>DFZE01000096.1:23766-55779 GCA_002382065.1 Desulfobacteraceae bacterium UBA4064 | reverse complement strand
GAATTAAAAGGGGTATCCAGATTGGGGAATCCAAAGGCGAATTGCGAGGCATCCAGATCGGAGAATCAAAGGGCGAATCAAGGGGTATCCAGGTCATGATCAATGAGCTTCTTCAGGAGCGATTTGACATTGTTCATCCGTCCATTTCCCAAAAGGTCAAATCCATAGAATCCACTGAAACGTTGAAGGCGCTGTTTCGCAAGGCATTAAAAATAGAAAGTCTCCAGGAATTCGACCGGCTAATCGATCGGGTATTGCAACCGCTTTAAATATCCACAGATCGTAGTCCGGATGATTTCCAATTTTGCGGGACCTTAAAAACAAAAATGAACTGACACGAAAGACATATGAAAGAATGATTTGAATATGCCTGGAATAGCCCGATTGGATACGCCCGGTTTTGGGGGGCATTCTCACTTGTGAACTTCAGTTTTGAGAACCGGAATGATCGGTCCATCCGACTTACGACAACGCCATATTGTCAATCCGCCGATTCCCGCCATCCCGACCCGGCTATCTGCAAAACGCCACTGCAACCGTCTGAGGGCTTTTCCGAGTAATCCTGCCGGTAAGGCCGTTGTTGACGGATTGAATCCCGGGATTGTGATGGAGGAGCTCAGGTAATCCGGTTCTGAAGGAAAGGTGATAAGCGGATATTTTTGTCTACCAGAGGGGATGTTTCAATCTCAACTCCCGGAAACATCCACAGAATTTCTGCTCACAGTCGGAGGATATCCAGGGGTGCAGAAACATGAATGGTGACTGGAGGGCGCAATGGGAATACCGGCGAATCGGAATGATTATGTCTATTGGGAAGATAAATACAAACTGGCGTTTGATGATCTGTCAGCAGAACAGCGGCAATTCCTGGTGAAGCTCAACAACCGGCTGACTGAAATCGAAAAGGGTATCAGAAAGGAGGGCCAGGCCCTGATCGACCAATTGAAAAAAAGAATCAGGGCGTCTGACGACTGGCTGGAAGATTTTGGAATCAATTCCGGCTACTGTTTTTATTAAGGAAAGACGACCCTTATTATGATGACGAAACCAACGACAATTTACTGATCGAATTGAATGGCCCTCCTGTTCCAACAGTATTCGCGGTAGTGGGACCATGTGAGTTGGGGGGAGAAACCCTGAACCAAACGCCCACCTGATGGGTGGAAAATTTTGAAAAGAGCGATTTCGTCACCCGGCGGATGACCTTCTTGCGATTCTATCCCCGATGGGGAGAGAATCACCTCGTTTTCAGATTCGTCACCCGCTGGGTAACGAATTCCCATTCGATCCGAATACGTCTGATAAAACCGCCGAAAATACTTTAGATTGGTGGCAGAAAAGCCCTTGCAATATCGCTCCGTAAGTCGTCTCGACAAATTTTCCAGAACCTGTTTCCCGTATCCTGCACGTTCCTCGCCGCCTTGCAGTTCCTGAACAATTTCCCGGCCAATCAGCCAGTAGGCCATGACCATATTCGAGTTGACGCACGGACAACATTGCCGCGCGCATCTTCGAGGATCGTGATGACGCGATTGAACAGGGTCGATTGCGCAGTGTTGATGAGGTCACTCATGAGTTGCATTCCGGCTGATCAGCCGTCAGACGGTCTATCTTCAGATTTCTGATACGCTGTAATTGCGGCAATGACATGGCAAATCCAGCCCAGAAAACCACCCGAACCGATCCACAAACCCGGGGTGATGATCAGCCAGAAAATTCCCCGCCAGAAATGGCCATTATAAAACTGCCCCAAACCCGGCAATATCAGACTCAATACAGCGGCATTACCCGAACGGGTCATAAACTACCTTCCTTATTGAATTCCAGTTGGTCAATCAGCCTGCGTACGTTTTTTGCCTAACATCTGTTCAGGGTGCTGTCAAGAAGTAACCATTCATGCTCCCTGTGTCACAGAATTTATCCGAAAAAGGACACCGCAGAATTGGGCGGCATATTACGCCCTCCCATCCGCCAAGTTGAGGAGTGAATCGTTTACAAATCAGTTGATAACAACAACGCTGTGATATATGAAAGCTGAATCACAATCTGTACCATTTTTCAAAAGGCCGGACTGTTTCACTCCGGACCATACGTTGTCATCGCGATGCATATCGGCAAATTGAAAAGAATCCGTCCATGATTTTCAAAAAACGCTCACCGATCAACCCATTTTTAACATGTGTTACGATTCTGCTGTTCCTGATATCAGCCGCAACACCGTCGCAGTGTCGGACATACACGGAAGAAGAGAAAACGCTTTACTATTGGGCACTGGTCGATACCCGGACCGCGGTCCAGAATGAAATATCCAGAAGTCTTCTGGCAATCGTGCCCGATCCTGATCCGGTCAACCACCGTCAGTTGGCCGGCGATGACATCCGGTGGCAGGGTGAACCCGGCAATTCCCCACTGCTGGTGATTGCTTTCATGTCCCGTACCAGTTATCAGAATTACTACCAGCAACATCTGGAAAACAACCCCGGTGAGGACTACATTCTTCAAAAAAGTCTGTGGGTGACCGTGGCGCCGGAATTAAAAAACCGATTTCTGAAACGAATCCGGTCGATGAATGCCTGTCCCCCTGCACCCGAGCGGGTTCATCAGATTCTGGGATTGAACCCGGCCTATGACTATGAGGTGTTGCTGGAGTTCTGGATCAACCCCCGGGATCTGTTTCGCCCTACGCCGGACCCTGAAATACAAGATCATGAAGGAGAACTGGCCTACCCCGATACCACCGGCAACTGGATATTTCCAAGAAACATGAATCCCTTTCTCAAACTGAATGACAGTGCGGTGTATATGGACAGCGCCTGGTCCCAGCCGATGTCTTTTCGGGACTGGTTTGTGAATCGGGCCGAAACAATCTATGCGGTCGGTGATGACTCGGATATCTCCACCTGGGGATGGCCCTGGACCCGGCTGGGATATACTTATGACTGGGGGAACCCGTTGAATCCGACCGGTCTGAGTGAATTTTTGATACGACTGGATCCCGATCAGGGCAATTCGGTTACGATTAAACTTGAACAGGCCGTTGATATTGATTCACCCGAATGGAACAGCTACTTTCGATGTGATCCATAATGTTGGATTTCAGATTTCAAATTTGAAATTTCAGATAATACGGAAAGAGGAGAACATGAACACAAAAATTGTTGAATTGCGCTCAGACACCCTGACTCAGCCCACATCGGCCATGCGAAACGCCATGGCAAACGCCGTGGTGGGTGACGATGTCTTTGGTGAGGATCCGACTGTGATTGCACTGGAGCAAATGAGTGCCCGCCGCACCGGCAAGGAGGCGGCGCTCTTTGTTTCCAGCGGCGCCATGGCCAATCTGATCAGTCTGATGGTCCACTGCGGCCGGGGTGACGAGATGATTCTGGGACATCTGGCCCACAGTTTTTATTACGAACAGGGTGGTTCTGCCGCCATTGCCGCGGTTCATCCCCGCACCGTTTTCAATCAGCCTGATGGGACTCTGGAAATCGGAGATATTGAAGCGGCCATTCGCAGCGACAACATCCATTTCCCCCGCACCCGGCTCATCTGTCTGGAAAACACCCACAATCTGTGTGGCGGCGCCCCCCTGACACCGTCATACACCGCAGCAGTGGCCGCTGTTGCTAAAGGCCACGGAATCTGCCTGCACATCGACGGGGCCCGTCTGTTCAATGCCGCCACAGCCCTGGGGGTGACGGCAGCAGATCTTGCCGCAGATGCGGACTCGGTTTCGTTTTGTCTGAGCAAAGGACTGGCCGCTCCAGTGGGTTCGGTTCTCTGCGGCAGCCAGGATTTCATTCAGGCCGCCCGGCGGGCCCGAAAAGTGCTTGGCGGCGGCATGCGCCAGGCCGGAGTTTTGGCGGCTGCGGGGATTGTGGCACTGGAACAGATGGTGGACCGTCTGTCAGATGACCATGAGAATGCCCGATTTCTGGCCGATGGTCTGGCCGCCATATCCGGGCTTTTGCTGGACCCGAAGTGCGTGAAGACCAATATCGTTTATTTTGATATGGTACAGGCGGATCTGACTGCGGCTGACCTGGTCAGCCGTTTGGGAAAAGAGGGCGTCCGAATGCTGGCGTCCGGCCCGCAACGCATCCGGGCTGTCACCCATTGTGATGTATCCCGTCAGGACATTGAGACGGCGCTTTCGGTTATCGCCAAAGTGATGCACTGAACAGGATGACACACCTGAATGTGTCAATCCGGAAAATATGCCAATGTCATTTCAGGTAGAAAATGCCCGGTTTCCTGTCTTCATTGAACAGGGTCACCCGGGACCGGATATGCTGTTCAATCTGTTCAAAGGAAACAGCCGGCGCAATGGCATTTTCGGGACACAGCCGGATGCAGTTGAAACAATCGAAGCAGGTGTCGGCAAACGTCGGGAAAGGTGTCAGGGTGATAGCCGAAACCGGACATTCCGATTCACATAATCCGCATTGTGTACAGGCAGCCTGATCCACTGTTTTTGGAATGATTTTCCAGGGCTGGTTCAGCTTTTCTTTCATATCGCTTTTATGGGGTTCGGACTGATAGTCCAGAACGGCCGGATCAATGGGTTGAAGGGCACGGCGATTGAGCCGATACAGTATCTGTTCTACCCATTTTAGAAGAGCCTGATCATCTTCGGCATTCGGATGTCCATATGCTGCCGGTTCCGGGCTCTGCCACATCAGGGAATGAACGCCGACAATTTTGGCGGCGCCCGCCAGTGAAAACCCTTTTTCGACCAGGGCCTGACCCATCTGCCAGAGTGCAATCCCGCTGCTGGCCCCGCCCCAGGTAACAAAAGGCGCGGCATAACATCCTCCTGGGACATACGGCATTTCCCGGATGAATGCCATCAGCGGCGGTACGGCCATGTCCCGATATACCGGCGAGCCGATAAACAGACAGTCATTTTCCCCGGCATGTCGAATCCGCTCCAGAAAAAATGCGCAATCCTGTTTTGCAGTCAGGTCCAGAACATGCGAGGTCGCCGGCAAGGATGTCAGGGTGGATTCAATGATTCCGGCAACATGTCGGGTTGATCCCGACGGTGATATGTAAGCGATAAAAATGTTTGATGTGATCAAAATGCCCCCGCTGATACAACTGAATTTTTAATTCCTGCCTGAGAGCCTGCTGCCCGTCACAGACATAAAAAAAGCCCACCTGCCGATAATAACATTCGGCCTGTGGGCTGTAGACATCTTGAAAAAAGCAACAATCAAATTGCAACCGACCAGAAAGGCCAGCCTGCAGAGTCTGCTTTATTTTTACCGTTTCGAGAACTGGAAACGGGCTCGTGCAGCTCGCTGACCGTATTTTTTTCGTTCCTTGCTTCGGGGATCCCGTCTGACAAAACCGGCTTTTTTAAGAACCGACCGCAATTCCGGGTCTGCCAGCATCAACGCGCGCGTGATGCCATGACGAATTGCTCCGGCCTGACCGGATGTGCCGCCACCCAACACCCGAACGTGAATATCATAAATTCCCTGGGTTTGGGTCATGATCAATGGTTGTGAGATGGCGTATCTGGCTGCAGGCACTGAAAAATAATCTTCAATGGCGCGGTCATTTACAACGATGTTACCCTTTCCGGGTTTCAGCCAGGTTCTGGCTATCGACGATTTCCGCCTTCCCGTAGCATAGAATGAAACTTCTTTTTCCATATATATCCCCGGCAATCTGTTCTGTTTCAGTTTGATATGATGATATCTTTAATCCAAATATAACGCATGCCACTTCAAAAAAGCGATAAAAATCAGGCCATTTTCAGTTCCAGCGGCTGCTGCGCTTCATGTGGATGTTCCTGACCCGCGTATATTTTCAGTTTGGTCAACATTTTTCTTCCCAGGGTATTTCTGGGCAACATGCCTTTTACAGCAATTTTGATCAAATCTTCCGGACGTTTCTGCAATAACTTCTCTGCGCTGATTTCCTTGAGACCTCCCGGATATCCACTGTGCCGATAATACATTTTCTGGCGCAGTTTATTGCCGGTCAGCCGGATCTTTTCTGCATTGACAACAACGATCCAGTCCCCCATATCCACATGCGGTGTGAACATTGGATTGGTTTTACCGCGAAGCCGGGATGCGATCTGGGAAGCCAGTCTGCCCAAAACCTGATCGCTGGCATCGACAACATGCCAATTTCCCTTGTTATCTGATGATTTGGCGCTGATAGTGTATTTTTTCACGATTCTTCTCCCTGTTTGCTGAAAACAATCCGGCATTTATAGATAAAACGCCGGATTGTGTCAAGACTAAAATGGGGTTGATTTCAAAAGAAAGCCCCTGGCCGGTCATGAGTGGGTGACTTGCTGCCGATTCGCCACCAGGCGAAACCGGCTGCGAATGTTCCATGCCGGACTTTTTTGGATTTCCGATCGGATGACAGGCGCCACATTGACCATGCTGGTCACAACGGCTGCGGCATACGGCAGGGCCTGAATCAGAAGCGCTGCCACCCACAGCATCATTTCCGGATTGTCCGATCCAAACTTGTCAACAATCCCGAATGCCGCCAGTACCATACCCAGCAGCATCAACACCTCTTCCGAAGCCATTCTCAGGCCCTGAACCACGGCCCGCTGGTTTTCGCATTTTGGTGTTCTCAAAAACGGCTGGTTATTTTTTGTAAAACCGGCCAGCATGGCCCGACCAATCGTATGGCTGAGTGCCATTCCGGCCACCGCAGCGCCAAGACGCTCCATGAACGTGCAATCAACCCGGGTTTTGTACAGCAGCATAAAGTGGGCCATTCGAAAAACGAACACACCCATTGCCGGAAACAGTAACAGATACAGGGGCTGACCGAATATCCAGGGCATGGTCAGCATGCCAACCACCCAGAACAGGGTAAGCCATGCAATGACCACATTCAGCGCATCACCAAACCAGGGCATCCATCCGGTTGCAAAATGAAACCGCTGACCCATTGTAAGGCCGGATTCCTGATTCCAGGGCAGAAACAGTTTCCAGTGGCGTCGGACAATCTGAACGGCGCCATATGCCCAGCGGAATCGCTGCCGCTTATACCCGGCAAACGAATCCGGCGTCAGTCCCTTTCCAAAACTTTCCGGCACATACACGGATTCATAACCGGCATTCATCAGTCTGAGACCCAGTTCCGAATCTTCGCAGATGCACCATTCTCCCCATCGTCCGACCGACTCCAGGGCGGATTTGCGAATCAGGGTCATGGTTCCGTGCTGAATGATGGCATCCCTTTCATTGCGATGAACCATGCCGATCTGAAAAAACCCCCAGTATTCCCAATTGAGCATGTTTTTGAAGGCGCTGCCTTCCCATTCCCGGTGATCCTGGGGCGCCTGAACAAAACCGACTTTGGGCTGCTCAAAATAGGGTACCAGGGATTTCAGCCAGTCCGGACGTACAATATAATCGCTGTCCACCACCGCAACAACTGCGGCGTCGGCGGATGTGTTGGTCAGGGCAAAATTCAATGCCCCGGCCTTGTAGCCCGGCCATTTGCCCAGATGAAAAAACCGGAAGCGATCGCCCAGTTTTTCGCAATAGGCCTTGACCGGTTCCCATATTGCCGGATCCGTCGTGTTGTTATCGACAACCAGCACCTCAAAGTTGGGATAATCAAGCGCCGCAAAGCTTTCGAGTGTTTTGGCCACCATCTCGGGTGGTTCATTGCAGATGGCCATATGAAGGGATACCCGGGGCCAGGACCGGTTGGTGTCGGATACAAGGGGCCGAAAAACCCGCTTCAATCCGGCCGGAAACAGCATTTCCGACATTTCGAACGCATTGATCAGCACAATGGACAGAAGCCCGGCCTGAAGGGGCAGCAGCAAACCCCATACGATCCGTTCCAGAAGCAGCAGTTCTGTATTCAATGGGATAAAGAATATCCATACCAGCGCAGACATCATTCCCTGAAGGATAACGGCAAACAGCAGTTTGCCATTGTCCGGTTGGCTGAATCTCTGACTGAGATAAATCAGTAGCGGCGCCAGTCCCAGAAGCATGGAAACAAAGAATTCTATTGGAATGGGCCGATGTTTGGTCACCGGGCCTGCCAGAGGGAACTTGAGCTGACGGTCGACGTCAAAAATACCCCAGTAAGCGCCCACAACCCCTTCCAGCTTAATTTTCCAGGTCTGATCAAATGCCTCCATGATAAAGTAATCCAGTTTATTTTCGGAGGCCACTTTCAGAAACTGGCGGACAAACATGGCCTGATTGATCTGGCTGGGCTTGGCCATGCCGGTACGTTCGCCCAGGCTGGGCCATCCGACCTCGGCCAGAAGCACATGTTTGTCCGGAAAAGCCTGCTGAACCTGATTAAACCGTTCGATTACCCAGGGAATGGCCCGATCGATGGGCAATCTTTCCCAGGAAGGCAGAATGTGAATCGCAATATAATCCACATTTTCGGCCAGTTCCGGATTATTGACCCAGACGTCCCAGGGCTCGGCCGTACTGACCGGACACGGAACCTGTTCCCGAACCTGTCGCAGATAGGGAATGAGCTCTTTGACCGTCATGTCACCCCGAAGGATGGTCTCGTTACCCACAATGACCCGTTTGACAGTTGAGGGATAAATTTTGGCGTTCCGGATCAGATTTTTGATCTCTTTTTCGTTTTTTTCCAGGTTCTTGTCCAACCACGCACCGGCAGTGACCCCGAATCCATACCGCACAGCCATGCCCGGGATGTTTTCGAACCCGTCCATGGAGGAATAGGTACGAACATTGTTCACATATCCCTTTAACACCCGAAGATCGCCATCAATCTGATCGGGCCGGGGATAGATTTTTTTCATGGCGTTCTGTCCCTCATGATAGGGGCTGAAAGAAACGCCCTGAATTCTGCCGTTCCAGTCGGGCTGGTCCGGAACCTTACGGTTAAAACCGACCCAGACAGCCAGATTGACCGCAATAACAGCCAACAGAATAAAAAATGTCGATTTCTTCATGAAATATCACCACATTTGATGTTGTTTTCAGTTGCCCAAAATAGATCATCCCGCACCAGAAGGAAGCGGGATTCATGATGGGACCGTCAGATAATATTCCTGACGTTTATGTTTGGCGTATATTATGTCATATTGGTAGGATAGTCAAGAATTGAAAATGATTTGAAAGCCCTGAAATGGTCCTGATCCGTTTTCGGAGAGACAACGATATTTGAATCTCGTGACGGTGAAAAACGGGCATGGAATGGATATGAACGTCCGGGTTTTTGCATGGATGGGAACGAATTCCTTTGACCATGACCGATTACCGTGAAAACACATTCCGTATTGAGATATGAATCGTGCGTATTGAGAGGCCGCCTGACCGCCCAACGGCGACAATGCCTGAACGCTGTATGCGGCGCCTTCAGTCTTCAGCCCCTCCCTATGCATGTTGATGCTGCAATTCCCATCGCTTGTCCAAAAAATACAGGATCGGAACGGTCATTCGGGAAAAAAGCAGGGATGCGACCTCACCGGCCATGAGGGATATGGCCAGTCCCTGGAATATGGGATCGAACAGAATGACCAGTGCCCCCACAACCACTGCCGCAGCGGTCAGCATCATCGGCCGGAACCGAACCGCCCCGGCGTCGATAACCGCCAGATCGAGCGGCATTCCCTGGGCCACCCGAAGTTCGATGAAATC
This sequence comes from Desulfobacteraceae bacterium UBA4064, assembly GCA_002382065.1. Taxonomy (GTDB): domain Bacteria; phylum Desulfobacterota; class Desulfobacteria; order Desulfobacterales; family Desulfatirhabdiaceae; genus UBA4064. The sequence goes on along the minus strand of DFZE01000096.1, from coordinate 46,144 downwards.
CACCAGAATGATGGAGTTTCTGACCACGATTCCGGCCCCGGCAATAAACCCGATCATGGATGTGGCGGTGAAAAAGGCATTCATCGCACCATGGGCCGGGAGTATGCCGATCAGGGAAAAGGGAATGGCAATCATGATGACCAGCGGGGTGGAAAAGGACTGAAACCAGCCGACAACCAGAACAAAAATCAATATCAGAACCACCCCGAAAGCAATCCCCAGGTCCCGGAACACCTCATAGGTGATATGCCATTCCCCGTCCCACTTCATGGAAAGTTTCCGATCGCTGTCCGGCAGGGCCGCGGTGTGCTGATCGATACGGTATCCTTCCGGCAGTACAATGGCATCAATTTTTTTCTGCATTTCCAGAATGGCATATACCGGACTTTCCTTTTCGCCGGCCACATCCCCGATGACATACACGACCGGCATCAGGTTTTTGTGATAGATGCTGTCATCTGCAACAGATTCTGTGACACGGACCAAAGATGAGAGGGGAACCAGTTTGCCCGTGGCGTCTGCCATCTGAAGGGTCGCAAGCCGATTCATTCCGGCCCGCCAGGAAAGCGGCAGCCGGATTACGATGGGCAGATCCTCTTTTTCGGTGGGTACATGCAGCAGGCCGACGGATTTTCCGCTCAGGGCCATTTCCAGTGTTCCGGCAATCCGGGCGGTGTCAATGCCATGAATCGCCGCCTTGACCTTGTCAATTTCAACCATGATCTGCGGCTGGGTGTCTTCCATATACCGGTCCACATCCACCACTCCCGGAGTCTGTTCAAAAATGGTCTGAATGTCCCGGGCAATCTGTTTTTGCCGCTCATAATCCGGGCCATACACCTCGGCGACCAGGGTTGACAGCACCGGCGGCCCCGGTGGAACCTCTGCAACCTTCAGTCTGGCCCCATGTTTTTTGGCAATGGTTTCCAGCCCGGGCCGGACCCGTTTGGCAATATCATGGCTCTGGACCCTGCGTTTCGACTTGGAGGCCAGGTTGACCTGAATATCGGCCAGGGCCGGCCCCTGGCGCAAAAAATAATGCCGGACCAGCCCATTGAAATTGAAGGGGCCCGATGTACCGACATGAATCTGATAGTCGGTGACCTCATTGACCGTCTTCAGATATTCACCCATTTCCAGGGCGGCGGATGCCGTCTGTTCCAGGGTGGCGTCATCCGGCATGTCAATCATCACCTGAAATTCACTTTTGTTGTCAAAGGGCAGCATCTTCACCTTGACCCATCCAATGGCAACCAGGGCACAGGACAGTATCAGAAGTCCGGCGACAGAAATCAAAAATACCCATCTCCAGAACGGCACTTCGATCAGGGGCGTCATGACGCGACGATACAACCGGGTACTCCAGCCTTCGGCTTCTTCATGTCCGGGACCGCCGACGCCATGAACCGGAATCAGTCGAAGGGAGGCCCAGGGCGTAACGATAAAGGCAACCATCAGCGAAAATATCATGGCCGCAGTAGTGCCAACCGGAATGGGGCGCATGTAGGGCCCCATCAGTCCGCCCACAAATGCCATGGGCAGAATTGCGGCAATCACGGTCAGTGTCGCCAGAATGGTGGGATTTCCGACCTCATCCACCGCCTCGATGGCCACCTGAAGCCTGGGACGTCCATTGTTTTCCGTCAGGCGGAAATGCCGCACCATATTTTCGACCACAACAATGGCATCATCCACCAGAATACCGATGGAAAAAATCAGTGCAAACAGGGTAATCCGATTCAGGGTATATCCATACAGGTAAAATACGGTGAGGGTCAGTGCCAGTGTCACCGGTATGGCCAGGGCCACCACGCCGGATTCCCGATGGCCCAGGGTGAACCAGATCAGGATTGTGACAGAAATGACGGCAATGGCCATGTGATACAGCAGCTCATCCGATTTTTCCTTTGCGGTTTCACCATAATTCCGGGTGACCGTCATGTTCAGATTGTCTGGGATGAGGGTTCCCCGGACATCTTCCACCCGCTTCAGAACCTGATGCGCCACCTGAATGGCGTTGGTTCCCTTCCGTTTGGCAATGGTCAGGGTGACCGCCGGGCTGATACCGGGCTGTTTGGAATCCGTTGTCAGAGACGGGTCTGAAACAGCCGGACCACTGCCAAAGAATACATACTGATCCGGCTCCTGAGGACCATCATCAATCTCCGCCACATCCCGGAGATAGACCGGTTGTCCCTGAACCATCCCCACCACAACCTGGCCCACATCCGATGCAGATGTCAGAAATCCGCTGACATGAACCCGCATGCTCCCGTCAACTGACGGGTAGGAACCGGCATGGGATTCCTGGTTGGCGGCACAGATGGCGGATGCAGCGGTCTGCATGTCAATGCCAAAGCCGGCCAGTCGAACCGGGTCCATATATACCGAAATCTGGCGCCGGTTCCCACCAATCAGCGTGGTAATGGAAACATTTTCCTCCCGTTTGACCACGTCATCCACCTCTGCCGCAATACGTCGCAGGGTGTAGTGATCCATGTCCGGAGACCAGAACGTCAATGCCAAAATGGGCACATCGTCTATATACCGGGGTTTGACAAGGGGAGGACTGACTGTACAGGGAATCCGGTCCATGTTGGCCATCAGTTTGGACTGAAGCCTGACAATGGAGCGCTCTTCATCCTGGCCCACAAAAAAACGGACAATCGCCATGGACATGCCCGGGCTGGATGTGGAGTATATATATTCAACGCCGGGTACTTCCCACAGCAGTTTTTCCATGGATCGGGTGACCCGTTCCTCAACTTCTTTGGCGCTGGCCCCCGGCATCTGAACAAAGATGTCGATCATCGGGACAATGATCTGGGGTTCTTCTTCACGGGGAAGGGTAATGACGGCCGCGATTCCCAACAGAATGGACGCCACAATAAACAGCGGTGTCAATTTGGAATTGATGAATCCGCCGGCCATTTTTCCGGCAGCGCCAATTTTGGGGCTCATGATACCCCCTCCACCGTCATGCCATCGGACAGATTGGGCGGCGGGTTTTTGATATACACGACACCTTTTGTCAGCCCGGACAGAATTTCAACCTCGGCACCCGATATCCGGCCGGTTCGAACCAACCGAAACCGGGCTTTTTTGTCGGCATCCACCTGATACATGCCGGTCAACTGTCCCTGAACAATCAAGGCGGATTGGGGAACCCACAATCCCTCAACCGGCGTCAGCGGAATGATGGCCCGGGCAAAGAGTCCGGAAGCCAGGCCTGAATGAGCCGGAACAAGGACCTGAACCTCAAAGGACCGGCTTCTGGCATCCGCAGCCGGAACAATGGTGTCAACCGTTCCGGTGAGAATCAGATTATCCAGGGATGGTATCTGAACCGGTATGGTTTGATTGGGGCTGATGCTGCCGATGCGATTTTCCGGCAACAGGATATCGACCCGATATCCATCACTGGACTCGATGCCCAGAAGGGGTGAGCCGGGGGTGGCCATATTTCCGGGTTCGATGTGTTTTGCCGTAATGAATCCGTCATAAGGGGCCAGAATTCTGGAATCCCCATCCGTGACCCGGGCAGCCGAAACCGCCGCTTCGGCCTGTTTGACCCGCTGCAGGGCCGCATCCGCAACCGCCTGTGCCTGAATCAGGCCGGCTTCTGCCTGACGGTGTCGGGCATGGATTTCATCAAATTCCTGTTGGCTGGCCGAATCTGTTTTCATCAGCTTGACATATCGCCCGTAGGTGGCCCGGGCCAGTTCGGCCCCGGATTGGGCCGCATTTCTGCCGGACAATGCGGCATCCAATCTGTTTCTGGCTTCGGCCAGTGCGGCCTCTGCCTGCTGTCGCTGGGCCCAGACCATACGGGCATCGATTTCAATCAATAACTGTCCGGACCGGACTTTATCCCCTTCCCGAACATGGATGGCAGATACGGTCCCCATGAGTTTGCTGGAAATAATCCCCATGGTTCTGGCCCGAACCGTACCGACAGCCTCGAATGCAACCGGATGAACCGTCGGGTCAGCCTGTGCAACGGGTGTCCGAATGGGTTCCGCAGGTGATGTGGCCTGATATCCCGGCTGAATTTTTTCGCCGCAGCCTGTCAGATACAGCATGACAGACAATATATAAATAATGATCCGGCAATGTCTTGGCATGGCAGTCTCCATGTTCATTGGGTATTTCAAATAATAATGGGTCAGCGTGGATTTGTGTGAAAAAAGCAGCCAGCAGGTCAGGGTGCCGCGGCTTTTTGCGGCCCCCTGACATCATGCGAACGGCTAACCGCAGAATCGCCATGTCAGGTAGGCCAAGCTACCGGCCAACCTGACCTACAGCTCCCCCGCAGGATGAGGGCTAACGGCCAAATGGTCAGGCGGCCTGGCTGTTTCTCAATACTCACTATCTCAATACTGAATGAATTTTCGCGGTATCAAATAAGCGATCCCGTCAATTGAAGTTTTCATCCAGCGTTCCAACCGCCAGATACAGACCCGCGCGGGCAACCAGATAATCATGAATGGCCTGAATCCGGCTGGTCCGCGAATTCTGCAAGCTCAGTTCTGCATCCAGAAGACTGACCAGGGGGTAAAGACCGGTTTCATACCGGTTTTCAACAATGCCAAGGCCCTCTTCCGCCTGACGAACCGCGGATTCTGTCACGCGAATGCGGTTCCAGGCGCTTTGGGTCATCAACCATGACTGACGGGCCTGAACGTCCACATTGGCTTTCAAATCCCGCAAAAGGGCCTGAATCCGTTTCAGTCCGGCTTCGGATTCACGTGTTTTGGCAGACAGCCGGTCCCCGCTGTACAGGTTCATGCGCATCATGGCGCCCAGCGTGTAGTTGTCTCCAAAATCATCCCATTTTTCCGAGTCGATCTCATAGTTTGCGATCAAACTGACCTGTGGCAGGTGCCCTGCCCGGGATTTGTCAATTTCCCGGGCGGCGACCGATTCCAGAATTTCCATCTGCCGGATATGGGGATGATTCGACAGTGCCCCGGAAACCCAGGTTTCAATATCGCCACCGGTTACAGGCGGATTTTGGTCCAGTACCGCAAGGTGTGGAAGGGGCTCGTCTGCCGGAAATCCCATGACCGTGTTTAACACCGCGATGGCAATCTGAACCTGACTGTCCGCCTGAATTTTGGCCTGTTCGAGCTCGGCAACGCGCACCTGAGCCCGCAGCAGATCGCTTTTGACCGTAAATCCATTGTCATACCGTGCAGAAATCATGTTCAGATGGGCGTTGGCTGTCAAAATGGTCTTTTCAATCACGCTCAGATACTGATTGGCAAGAATAAGTCCGGCATAGGCTTTGATGGTCTGATGAATCACGTCCTGACGGGTTTGTTCCGCCTGAATTTCTATGGATCTGATCTGGCTTTGGGCCTGCTCCACCCCGATTTGTGTCTGTCTTCCGTTGTATATGGTCCACTCCATGGACAGAACCGATGCAAAATTGGTAATGGCGGACGGATCATTCAAACGTGCCGGATCGAAATCAGCCTGAGCGATCCGTCCCTGATTCAACCGGGTTCCAAAAGCCCACATGGGATTGTTGGTGTGATTGAGTGTCTCACTGAAAAAAATCTGAGGATAGTGCCCGGATTTGGCCTGGGTCATCTGATGCTCGGCCTGCTGGATGGAATACGCTGATGCTTTGGTCCTGGGATTTTGCAGAATTGCCTGTTTAATGGCCTGTGACAGGGAAAGACCCGTGTCTTTTGTGGGGGGACTGTCTGCTGCAAATGCGGGAAGGGGGAAACACAGGATCAGAAAAAAAATCATGATCCGTCCGGAGACTGAAAAATGCTTCATCTCGTTCCTCTCGGTTATACAGTTAAACCGGGTTTCCGGCCAAAAGCCGCCTGACCGTGGTGTGTATCATATGCCCATTGTACCAGAAACGCACAGATGCATCATCATCTGTCAAACCGGTCAAAAAACGGGATATCCGCAACTGATCATTTGCGATGGCGATCCACACAGCCAATCCCCGAAGCTGGTCATCGGGTGATTGTAAAAATGGTATCAGCACAGTTTTTATGTCATCACCATGTTCCGGATGGATATGGATCAGACGGCCAAGACCCCACAGTACACCTCGCTGCAACACAGGGTGTTCGATATAATTGCCGTCAGGTCGAATGTAGGAAATCAGGATGCGGCCATATTCCTTGGCCATGAGATCGCTTCTGGCCATGATTTCACCCATGGCCTCCGGAGCCCCCCATCCGATGCCACCGGATTCGTCATTCAGATTCCACATCAACCGCCGCATGATGATCCGCGCGGATTCAGGCTGTTGGCTGGCAAGGCGTGAAACCACTTCTCCGATCAGGGTAACAGCCGTCCAGAATATCTGTTCATCCGGATGATACAAAAGCGACAGAAGAACATTGACCACCTTTGATGGCGGATAATTGTGGATACCATTCATCGCCTCCTGCAGGGATGACGCCTGAATCAATTGAACGACAGCCGGTTTCAGATGGCGAATTGAGCAACTTTTAGGGGTTGCCATGTTTTTTTGATCACCCGTTTACGACAGCTTTCAGAATCGTGATTTGGGGAAAACAGCAGAAAGAGATATATTTTGAACGGTTACAATCTGTGGGTTCCATATACAGAATTATTGACCGACAGCAATGTATCAGAAAAACGTACGGGTCAGATGCCATCCTCCCATGAGATGCAGGAAGCTGGACAGTTTTTAATGGCCTCTTCCACATCCACTCGATCGTACTGGTCCAAATCAATGACATCGATAAATCCGGCGGCATTCATTCTGAAAATGCCCGGCGATACATCGACACACACACCGCAAAGAACGCAATCACTCAAATCCACAACCGGTTTTTTCATGACAACCTCGTATTTTTTCATACTTTTCAACGTTTCCTACACCAACAAACGGCATGCTGTCAAGCACACGCAACCGATGGATAACTGAAAAAGGAAACCTTTCGGTTTGGCAGGCAGACAACCAACTGATTCCCATCATATTTCACTTGCTTTTATAATGGGCGCAAGATATAAAACGCGAATTGACAGATTTTTTCAGGTCATCGACGTTCATGGGAACCCGGATTCATATGCCGGAATTAATCCGAAACCTAATACTATAAATGTCATATGGCGATACAAGAAGATTTTCTCGAATCAGGAGGTGCGGGTATAGATATTCAGAAGCGGCCGGCAAAGGCCGATAAAACCAATATCAATAGAGAGATCAAAGCCAAAGAAGTCCGGATGATCGATCAGGAAGGCACACAGATCGGGGTTATTCCACTTTATAAGGCGTTGGCAGCCGCTGGTGAAGCGGGCATGGATCTGGTGGAAATTTCACCCAATGCCAATCCGCCGGTCTGCAAGATTATGGATTATGGAAAATACAAATACGAGCAGACCAAAAAAAAACAGGAGGCCAAAAAGAAGCAGAGTACCTTCCAGGTAAAAGAGATCAAGCTTCGACCCAAAACCGCTGACAATGATCTGTTGACCAAAATTGATCATATCCGGCGATTCATTGCGAAAAAGGACAAAGTCAAAGTGACTGTCATGTTTCGGGGCCGGGAAATTACACTATCTCAGACTGGAAAAGAACTTCTTGACAAAATTGCGGTCGAGATCGATCCGATTGCTCTTGTGGAACAAAAGCCCAAGTTTGAAGGACGTACGATGGTCATGATTCTTTCACCCCGATAAGATTTAGACCCTGTGCCCGATTCCGGGTGGTTGAATCCTTGGATAAGGAAATCATTTTGACGGATTGAAGATGGCGTGGGCCTGGTATATGCCCGCGCCATCTGTTTTTCATAAATCTCCATGAATTGCCAGATAGGTCTTTTTGTACATGTTTCGCTGTTAAAATGCATTTTTACGGCCAATTCGAAATGTAATGTCGTGTCGTTTTTTCATATAAGGAGAAAAACAATGCCAAAAATCAAAACAAACCGTTCCGCTGCAAAACGGTTCAAAACCACGGGCAGTGGCAAATTTGTATATCACAAATCCCATGGCAGCCACATTCTGACATCCAAATCCCGAAAACGGAAACGATCCCTGCGTCAGAGTCCCATAGTTGACAAAACCAATCAAAAAGAGTTAAGGTTGTTGCTTCCAAACGGATAATGGAACAGGTAACCCATTAACATAACGGTAACGGCGCGGGTTATGGTTTTTCCATGTGCTGAATGAAGGAGAGTCTTATGCGTATCAAAAGAGGATTTAAGGCCAGACATAGACGTAACAAGGTTCTGAAACTGGCAAAAGGATTCCGGGGTGGACACAGCAAGCTGTTTCGGACCGCTGCTGACACGGTCGATCGGGCGCTGAATTACAGCTACAGGGACCGCAAGGTTCGGAAACGCGAATTTCGGGCATTGTGGATTGCCCGTATCAACGCGGCTGTCAGGGGATGCGGCTTGTCCTACAGCCGATTTATCAATGGTCTCAAAAAAGCAGGCATTGCCCTGGACAGAAAAGTTCTCGCAGAACTCGCCATATCCGATCCCAATGGTTTTGCCAAAATCGCCCAGTCTGTTTCTTCGGCATCCTGATCACAATCGGTATCCGGCAGCCCGTTATAGTTTTCCAGAAAAAAATTTTGGATGTGGTACCGGTCGGGGATGACCGTAAATGGCCTATCCCCTCCCCCGATTCCTTCCCAAAATTATTATATGAAAAGCGATATTTTGCGTTCAGGGGCCGCCGGTTTCCATCCGCATTTCCCATCCTAGCCAACAGAGTATAGCCCGTGGAAATCCAACTCGATCAGATTTATCATCAGGCCATTGAATCGCTTTCTGCCGTTTCCGATGCAGAAGCACTGAAGGCCCTTTCGGTTCAATATCTTGGCAGAAAGGGTTTGATTACGCAATATTTGCGCGGGATATCAAAACTTCCCGCTGATCAGCGCCCCGCGGCGGGTCAGCAGGCCAATCAGGTCAAAACGCGCCTTGAAGAAGAATTTCAGGCCACATCAGACCGACTGGCCCTGGCGCTTCAAAATGCCGATCCCGGAATCGATGTCTCACTTCCCGGCAGGATCCCCGCCAGAGGAACCCTGCATCCGATCACCCGAATCACCCAGACCATTTGTGATATCTTCAGACGAATGGGCTTTGATATTGCAGAGGGCCCGGAAATCGAGCTGGATCACTACAATTTTGAAGCACTGAACATTCCCAAAAATCACCCGGCCCGGGATATGCAGGATACCTTCTATATATCGAACAATGTGGTCCTGCGAACACACACCTCGCCCATCCAGGTCCGGTATATGGAAAAACATGCACCGCCAATCAAAATCATTGCGCCGGGCAAGGTTTACCGCTGTGACTCGGATATCACCCACACCCCCATGTTTCACCAGGTGGAAGGGCTTGTGGTAGGAGACCGGATTTCATTTTCGGATTTGAAGGGGGTTTTGACCGTTTTTGTTCATCAGATGTTTGATGATCAGACCAGCCTTCGGTTCCGCCCCAGCTTTTTTCCGTTCACCGAACCCAGTGCAGAGGTGGATATCCTGTGTGTGATGTGTCGCGGCAAGGGGTGCCGGATCTGTTCCCAGACCGGATGGCTGGAAGTTCTGGGATCCGGAATGGTGCATCCCGCGGTATTTGAAAACGTGGGCTATGACGCGTCCCGCTATACGGGTTTTGCCTTTGGAATGGGGGTGGAACGGATTGCCATGCTGAAATACGGAATTGATGACATCCGGAAATTTTTTGAAAACGATAACCGGTTTCTGAAACAATTTATATAGCGGCGGACTGCATAACCGCAATGTCAGGTAGGCCATACTTCCGGCCAACCTGACCTACAGGCTTACGGCTATCCTTAACAGGTCATTTTTTTTCGGGCGCGAGCCGATAACCCGATGTTATCAAGAAAACAACAGTATCCCCTTTTCACGGAAGCGATCAAGGCAAGGTCATTATGAAGGTAAGTTTAAACTGGCTGAAAGATTATGTCCCGGTTCTGTTGACACCTGAAGCACTGGCTGACGGCCTGACCATGTCCGGGCTGGAAGTCGAATCCCTGGAAGACCGGTATCAGTTTCTTCGGGATGTGGTTGTGGGCCGCGTGCTTCATGTCTCCCCCCATCCCCATTCGGACCATCTGAATGTCTGCCGCGTCGATATTGGGGGTACAGCAGCCACCATTGTCTGCGGCGCCCCCAATGTTCAGGTGGACCGGCTGTATCCGGTTGCACGGGTTGGCGCTGTTCTCCCAAACGGTACGATCATTGCGGAAAATCAGATTCGGGGCATTGTTTCATCCGGAATGCTGTGCAGTGAAACCGAACTGGGCCTGGGACCCGATCCATCCGGACTGATGGAATTGACAGGGGCCTTCACACCGGGGGAACCGTTGGCATCCGCACTGTCCCTGTTTGATCCGGTCCTTGAACTGGGTCTGACCCCCAACCGGTCCGATTGCCTCAGCTTCATCGGTGTTGCCCGGGAAATTGCCGCACTTCAGCACAATGCCGTCACTTTGCCCGAAATCCGCCTGCCTGACGGGATTGCGGATATTCACGGGCTGACATCGGTGGTTATCGATGCACCGGATTTGTGCCCCCGATATGCGGCGGGACTGGTCTTTGATATCACGGTTGGCCCATCGCCCTTCTGGCTTCAGGATCGTTTGAATGCCATCGGGTTGAAACCCGTCAACAATGTGGTGGATATCACCAATTATGTGATGATGGAAACCGGTCAGCCGCTTCATGCCTTTGATTACGACCGATTGGCCGGAAACCGGATCGTTGTCAGAACTGCAACAGACAACGAACCCTTTACCACGCTGGACCACAAAGACCGGGAATTGCCCCGGGACACACTTCTGATCTGTGACGCGGAAAAACCCGTGGCCGTAGCCGGTGTCATGGGCGGGTTCAATTCGGAAATAGAAACCGCCACGCGCCGTGTTCTCATTGAAAGCGCCTGGTTCAATCCCATATCCATTCGTAAAACAGCCAAATTTCTGGGACTCAATACCGATGCCTCTCACCGGTTCGAGCGGGGCATCAATCCGGAAGGGGTTATCTTTGCCCTGAAACGGACCATGTCCCTGATGGCTTCTGTGTGCGGCGGAACCCCTGTCGGGGGAATCATCGATGCCTGTCCGAGACCACATGCGCCTGTTTCACTGACTCTTTCCGCAGCAGAAACCAATCTGCTGCTGGGCACCCAAATTGCGTCCGAAAAGATGGGACCGATTCTTTCCAAAATTGGATTTGAAACCGAAAAACTGGATGATGATCGCTGGAAGGTCATTCCGCCCGCATGGCGGGTCGATGTATCACGACCGGTGGATTTGATGGAAGAAATTGCCAGACTTTCCGGATATGACGCCATCCCGACCACGTTTCCCATGCTCACCTCCGGTTTGACGGCTGTTTTGCCGTTTCAGCGCATCCGGGAAACCATTCGGGAGATGATGGTCGGATTTGGATTTATCGAGTCCATAAACTACAGCTTTATTCCTGCCGATTCCTGTGACCGCCTGCGCCTGGGTGACAATGATATCCGACGTCGAACAGTCCGGGTCATCAACCCGCTGTCCGAGGACCAGTCGGTTATGCGGACAACCCTTGTTCCGGGGCTTTTGATGACCCTGCAGCGGAATCTGTCCCAGCAGCAGAAAAATCTGAAGCTCTTTGAACTGGGAAATACCTTTATTGCCACAGAATCGGAACAGCTTCCGGAGGAACGGGAAATGCTGGCCGGACTATGGACGGGCAACCGCCAGGAATCATCCTGGCATGTTGGCGACACGGCATGTGATTTTTACGATCAAAAAGGCGTTCTGGAAGGGCTTTTCAGTGCATTGTCAATTCATGCCCGTTTTTCACGGGTCAAAGCCACGGAATTTCCCTACATCCGGCCGGGATATGGCGCTGAGATTTGGATTGGCGATGAAGTGGTCGGCGTGGTGGGGGAACTGAATCCCCTTGTCCTGGAACCCTTTGATCTGAAACAGGGTGCTGTTATTTTCGAGCTGGCGCTGGCGCCAATTGTCAAGGCGATTCCGTGTACCCGGAAATCGGTTTCCCTTCCCCGATATCCCTCGGTCAGCCGGGATGCGACATTTATTATTCCCAAAAGCCGGGAATCCGGTTCCATTCTCGACAGCATTGGCCGGATTGACCACCCCCTGATCGAACAGATTCAGATTTTTGACGTATTTGAAGGCGGATCACTCCCACAGGATCACAAGAGTGTTTCATTCCGCATCACATACCGGTCACCGGAAGAGACCCTTGAAGATGACCGTGTCACCCGGATACACAAGGAAATCTGTGATCAGGTAATTGAGCAGGTTGGAGCCAGACTTCCACAAAAGGATGAAGGATAAAGACTGAAGACTGAAGACTGAAGGAGGCCGGAGTCACCCCATTTGGTCACAATAAATTCGAATGGTATCGGGATTGGATCAGGGCCAATATTATTACCATTTTTTCATCTTCCGACGATTCCCAAAAAAGCGGTCAGATGAAGTGGCCGCTTCTCAATACGCATCTCAATACGCATCTCAATACGGATTTTCTGCCTTCACCTCTCAAGACAGGGCGGTTTTCAATGGCAGCCATTTCAACGGTCAGTCAGGGTCAGAAGCCGGACAAGCTGATATATAAAATCGGGGAAGTCAGCGCCCTGACAGGTATCCCGGCCTCGGTCATCCGATTCTGGGAAAGTGAATTCCGCTATCTCCGGCCCAAACGGACCCAATCCGGTCAGCGGTTTTACCGTCAAACAGACATTGACCGCCTGATGGAGATCAAAACCCTGCTGTATGAAAAGCGGTTGACCATCGAAGGATGCCGGCAGGAGCTGAAGCGAAGAAAAGAATCACCTGCCCGGGAAAATACGCCTGGTTATCTGGACGAAATCCGAAGTCAGCTCAGGGAAATACTGGAGATTCTGTCGTGAGTTTCATGGGATACAGGGTAGGATTTACCGTGAAAATATAGCTTTCAAGATAATGATTTTGGGAAGGCATCAGGGAGGGGATAGGCCTTTTCTCGGCCATCCCCGACCGATAACGCACCCAAAATCTTTATCTTGAAAGCTATAGGCTATAATAACCGTTCCGGCCATCTGCCCGTAGAGACAAGGCATGCCTTGTCTCTACCTGTGGATCGAACCAGCTATATTCATTCTTGAGATATGAGCACTCCATATTGAGAGACAGCCAGGCCGCCTTCCCGTCCAACGGCAGCCCTGCCGGAATGCTGTCTGGCCGCACCTTCAGTCTTCCGCCTTCAGCCTTCAGCCTTTTCATCATCCGACGGGCAAATATGCGGAATGATTTCCTGTTCAAAAAGCCTGTCCGCTTCTGCCGCAATTTGGCTGTGAATGTCCTTGTAGATTCTCAGCAGATTTTCCGCAAAAGGCGTCAGTTGGGAACCGCCTCCGGAGCTGCCGCCAATGCTGCGGGTTAAAAGCTGCCGGCCCATGCGGTTCTCCGTGGCGGTTATCCTGCCCCACATGGCCCGATAGCTCATTTTCAATTCTTTTGCCGCTGCCTGAATGGAACCGAGGCGCTGAATGGCCTCGAGCATTTTCAGCCTTCCCAGACCAAATATCACCTCACCCGCGGCATCCTGAAACCAGATTTTTGAGCGGATGGCAAATGGCCCCTGTTTATCCTGTTCCATCGTGGTGAATTCCTTGCATTGATTGGGCATGGGACAATTATTCCGGGTTATGAAAAATATCCTACACTTCCGGCAGAATTAATTCAAGAACATGAAGAGGGACAACAGTGATGCCTTTGGAGAACAAAAGCCAATCTACCGGACTTTGTCCCTTTGCCCCTTCCTTCCCCCCTCTGCCCCTTTCCCTTACTTCGTCAACAATACCGATTTGAGGGTGCTCACCGTATCCCGGATATGCTCAATCATGCCGGGAATCGTGTCTTCGGTCATGCTCCCGGAGAACCCCACCAGCCAGACAGCCAGAAAAACGCCCTGATGTTTTCCAATCCCGGCGGCAACAGCCCGGATGCCCGGTAGATATTCTTCATTGTCGAGTGCATAGTGACATGTACGGGCGTGTGCCACTTCAGCCAGATATGCCTGTTCATCGATAATGGAGTTGGGTGTAAACCGGGGCAGCCCCTGTTTTCGAATGACAGCGGCTGCCTGGCTTTCAGGCAGACTGGCCAGATAAATTTTTCCCACGGCCCCTGCCATTAACGGAATTGAGGCCCCGGGTTTTGCCGATATATTGATGGATCTGGGAGACTCGGCCGTTGCCAGAATGGTTCCTCTGGACCGGCTCAACATACCCAAAAAAATGGTTTCACCGGTCTGATTCCGCAGCTCGTTCAGGTACGGCTGAACCCGCTCATGAATGCCGATAAAATTCAGACTGCTCATGGCCAGATCGATCATGGCCGGGCCCAGCATGAATTTTTTTTTGTCCGGATGCTGCTCCAGAAGATCCATATCGAGAAGGGCCTGAATCAGTCCATGCGTCGTGCTTTTACTGACACCCAGTTTTTGGGAGATCCCGGTCAGGTTGAATGTGTTTGGGGAGTTGGCCACAAGGGTCAGCAACTGAAACGCCCGATGAACCGCTGGCGCCTTGTAGCCAGGTGAATCCGAAGAATCGGTCATTGTGCCACTGGTATCTCTGTCAGTGGTNNGACTTCTCTGCCAATGACTTCTCTGATTGACGCGCTCATTTTTCCTTTTGACAATCACAAATGGCCTGCCAGACCCTTTCCGGTGTCAATGGAAGTTCGTGGATTCTGACCCCGATCGCATCATACACCGCATTCAGAATGGCCGGAATGGTGGGCATGATGGCGCCTTCACCCACTTCCTTGGCGCCAAACGGACCATTCGGTTCATCACTTTCCACAATGATGGGCTTGACCGATGGCATGTCGAGCATGGTGGGAATCTTGTATTCGGACAGATCGGCATTGATGACATGCCCCTTGTTGTCGAATTTCACTTCCTCGAACAGGGCCTCGCCCAGTCCCATCGACACCGAACCCACCATCTGAGCTTCGACCGATGTCACATTGATGGCCCGTCCGCAGTCATGGGCATCGGTAATGTTATCGACCGTGATCTGTCCGGTTTCCATATCCACCGTCACCTCTGCCACCTGGGCCGAACATCCATACGCCGGAGAGGTTCCCACGGCCGCGCCCTTGTATTTGCCCCCCAGTTGGGGTGGTTTGTACTTGCCGGTTCCCACAATGCTTCCCTTTGCCAGATAGGCAATTCTGGCCGCTTCCGTAAATGTCAGCGGACCACTTTGGGGATTGTCGGTCCAGCCCCGATGCTCCTTGATATATCGGGTGCGAAGACCGCTGAAATCGACATTATCCTTCTTGAAGACAACAAAACTGTTCCGGATATCCATGTCGCTGACCGGTACATTCAGCTCTTTTGAAAGAACGTCCAGCACCTGTTTTTTGACATCTTCCGCCGCTTCTTTGGCCGCATGACCGGTCATGAGGGTTTGCCTGCTGGAGTAGGCGCCCAGATCGACCCCGAAATCCGTATCACCGGATTCCAGACGGACATCCTCCAGACGGATTCCCATTGCTTCGGCAACAATCATGGCAAAGGTCGTGTCGGAGCCCTGCCCGATTTCCGCAGACGCCGTATAGACCAGGGCCTTTCCCCCGTCTTCGGTCAGTTTGACCATCACGGTGCCATGATAGGTGTCTGACCGGTAAATCGGATATCCGGCGCCGGAGACAAAGAAACCGCAGGCCATTCCAATGCCTTTGCCTTTGGGCAGCTTTCCTTTTTTGGATTTCCAGTCGGAGCCGTCCCGTATCGCTTCGATGCACTCCTTCATCCCCAGGCTGCTCATGTTGAGATCGTTGCACGTGACATCTCCGGCAACCATGATATTTTTCAGACGAAATTCCGCCGGATCCATTTTCAGTTCTTCGGCAATCATGTCAAGCTGCTGTTCCCAGCAGGCCCGCGCTGCGACGCCGCCATGTCCTCTCTGGGCGCCGCAGGCCGGTTTGTTGGTGTAAATCCGGTATCCGTCATACTTCATGTTCGGCAACTTGTAGGGACCGCCCAAAAGTGATCCGGAGTAATAGACCGTGGCGATGCCGAAACTGGAATAGGCGCCGCCATCCAGATGGCACTGGTGTTTGAGTGCCACGATGGTTCCGTCTTTTTTCACCCCGGTTGTCATGGTGTGGATGAACTGATGCCGGGCTCTCCCATAGGTGAACACCTGTTCCCGGGTGAAATTCATTTTGACCGGTTTTCCGGTTTTCATGGACAGCAGACAGGCTGCCAGCTCCATGTGATTGGCCGCCGCCTTGATGCCGAATCCGCCGCCGACATAGGGTTTGACGACCCGAACTCGGCCGATGGGAAGCTGTAACACCATGGAAAGGGTCCGTTGAACATAGTGGGGAACCTGGGTGGAACTGTACAGGGTCAGATTTCCGGACAGGTCATAGTTGGCCAGACAGCCCTGGGGTTCGATAAAGGCGGCATCCTGACGTTTGTTCTTGAAAGTGGTTGTCCGGACGAGGTCACAGGTTTTCAATGCCGCCTCGACATCTCCGAATTCCGCATGAACTTCGGCGCAGACATTGCCCGGATAGTCATTATGCAGCACCGGTGCGCCGTCAGCCATGGCCGCATCGATGTCCAGCACCGCCGGCAGTTCTTCACAATCAACCTGAATCAGGGATACGGCTTCCAGTGCGGTTGCCAGATCCACAGCAGCCACTGCCGCAATTTCATCACCCACATAGCGGACCTTGTCATGGCAGAACAGGGTTTCATCATACCGGGCCGGACTGACCCCGTATTTGATCAGACCGGCATCCTTTGCGGTAACGACCGACTTGACGCCCGGAAGCTTGCATGCTTTTGAGGTATCGATACGAAGAATCCTTGCATGTGCAAGGGGACTTTGCAGCAATGCGCCATACAGCATTCCGGGAAGGGTCATGTCATCGATATATACTGCCTTTCCGGTGGCTTTGGCCGGAGCGTCCAGTCGGGTTGCGCGGGAATTGATTACATTGTATTCACTCATGGTATATCTCCAATGAATATCTTGAAAGGTAACCCTTGGCGGGTACGCGATAAATTATTTCCAGCTTTTCAGATAATGATTTTGGGAAGGCAGCAGGGAGGGGATAGGCCTTTTCTCGGCCATCCCCGACCGATAACGCNNCCAAAATCTTTATCTGGAAAGCGATCGATTCATTATCGGGTGACATGGCGCCCGGTTTACGGCGTCACTGACTTGACGGCTTCAATGATGTGCTGATAACCGGTACACCGGCACAAATTGCCGGACAGGGATTTTCGAATATCCTGTTCGGTCGGATTGGGGTTTTTATCCAGAAGACTCTTGGCCGTAAGAATCATGCCGGAAGAACAGAACCCGCACTGAATGGCGCCTTTTTGAACAAATGCCTCCTGTACCGGATGAAGTCCGTTTTCCGTTTCTATTCCTTCAATGGTCTGAATCTTCCGCCCTGCAGCCTGCATGGCCAGAACCAGGCACGAATTGACCGGCTTGCCGTCCATGAGAACCGTGCAGGAACCGCAGTCACCCATTTCACATCCTTTTTTGGCACCGGTCAGGCCCAGTTCATATCGAATTACATCCACCAGGGTTTGATTGGGCAAAACAGCCACGTCATATTCCCGATCATTGACAGTCAGGCGAATCAGTTTTTTCATTTTTTTTTCCTTATATCATTTCGTTATTCTTGATTTTTGATGCGTGTCCATGCCTGTTGCAATGTCCTTTGGGTCAGCACGCCCACCATGCTGCGTTTGTATGTCGCACAGGACCTGAAATCATCGATCGGCTGGCTGTCCGCCGACGCCGCCTCCCCGGCTTTTTCAAACAACTGGATATCCGGTTTCTGGCCGATCAGAATTTTTTCGGCGGAAACAGCCCGGAACGGTTTGGGGCCGACACATCCCATGACAACTCTGGCGTTCTGGATAATCCCGTTTGAATCCAGGGCAAAATATGAAGCGACATTGACCAGATTGCAGTCCTGGGCTTTTCGAATACCAATGTTGACATATGCGGCTCCGGAACCGGCCGGCGGGACAAGTATCCGAATTTCGGTCAGGATTTCATCCGGTTGAAGGGCTGTAAAACCGGGACCCAGAAAAAAGTTGTCCAGCGGCAGTGTTCGTATGCCGGCCTTGCTCTGCAACACAACCTCGGCGCCGTAGGCCATCAGGCCGGGCGGAAGATCAGCGGCAGGCCGGGCGCTTCCGATATTTCCGCCGATGGTGGCAAGATTGCGGATCAGGGGTGTTCCCAGATTATTGGCCCCCTGCCCCAGCGCAGGCAAATATCCGGCAATGGTTTTTGATTCACAGAGATCGGCTACGGTAACACCGGCGCCGATTAGAATCCGGTCACCGGACACATCCAGATGATCCAATTCCCGAATTTGCGAGATGGAAATGATCTGTTCCGGGGCCAGAATCTTTTTTTTCATATTGACCATCAGATCAGTTCCGCCTGCGATCAGTTTGGCTTTTAAACCATATTCCGACAGCATCTGGCAGGCCTCGTTTACGGTTTCAGGCGCATGGAAATCAAACTTGGGTAGCAACATTCTTTTCTCCAAATTAAGGGTCAACGGTGATGTTCATGAAAACCGGAATCATTTGATGGATATCGCTTTCAAGATAAAGATTTTGAGTGCGTTATCGGTCGGGGATGGCCGAACAAAGGCATATCCCCTCCCTGCCGCCTTCCCAAAATCATTATCTTAAAAGCTATAGAATTATTCAGTATAATGAATTATTTTAGGTTGTCTTTAAAATCAATCCATAATCGGCCAGCTTCGATAATTGACTTTATTTGTCTGTTATCTTATTCTTTTAGAGATGTCAATAATGATATCATATTATTTATCATGGTTTATAAGATCATTTTTTTTCATGATAATTTCACTTCAATGAACAGAATTATTGTTACAACCCGCATATATGAAAGATTTCCAATGAATGAAGACCTCATCCAGATCATCGTCAACGGCATCATCGAACATTTCCCTGCTGATTCAGCATTTTCAGGAATATGACACAGACCTGATTGTCGAGCACAATGGTCGTTTTGTCTATCCCAATCAATATGCGGGGGTTGTATTGAAACAGGGCGACCGGATCGAATTCATCAACCCCAACTTTGGCGGGTAGATCAGATCTGAGAGCCTGTTTGTAGAATGACACCGGGGAAATTGTCGCGAATGAATGGATGAAACCCGCCGAAATACGTAATGAAATCGAATTGGACGAATGGGTGGTGATGCCCAAACATTTTCATGGGATCGTTTTTATTACCAATTCCGGGAATATGGTGCATTGTAGGGGCGATCGGGCAACGCAAGGGCCTCTAAAATTTTAATGCATGTTTATGGTCACCATGGCCATATCGTCAGCCTGGGGTGCGCTGTCCTGAAATTGTGAGATGGTTTCAAAAATCGCTTTGCAGAACTCCTGGGCCGACAGCAGGCGGTGACGGCAAATGGCTTCCCGCAGGCGATCCCGGCCGAATCTTTCATTATCCGGATTCACCGCGTCTGTCGCGCCGTCGGTAAACAGCACAATCCGGCTTCCGGATGGCAGGTTAACACACTGTTCCTCCAGAATAATATCATCAAACAGCCCCAATGCCTGCCCGTAACCATTGCCCGGGAATATCTCGGTTCCATCCTGTTGAAAGAAGAAGGGGATTTCATGACCCGCACGCACAAAGGTGAACCGCCGATTTTTAAAGTCCAGCACGCCGTAGATGACCGTGATAAACAGACCGGCAGTGTTCATGTCCAGCAGGTGCCGGTTGACTTCACGAAGCACAGTCGCCGGCGGAGCCATCCGCGATGCTTCGGCGCGCAGCAGACTGCGCGATAGCGCCATAAATATCGCTGCCGGCACGCCCTTGTCGGAGACATCGCCGATGACAACGCCAAGGCGGTTATCCTTCAGTGCGATCAGATCGTAGAGGTCACCGCCAACGGCGCGGGCCGGACACATCATCACCCCCAGATCGATACCGGGAATTGTCGGAAGGATTTCGGGCAGAATACTTTCCTGTATCTCGCGGGCCACCTGAAGCTCGTGCTCCAGCTTTTCTTTTTCGATGATCTGTTCCTGAGCAGCCTGAAGCTCGGCATAGGCAGCGGCCAACTGACGATTTTTTCCCTTCAGGTCACGAATGAGTGTATTGTCGGATTTTCGAAAACGCAGGCTCAATTGACGGCTGACTTCAAAAGCCAGGTCCGGTTGGCGGTGAAGCAGGCTGCGAAAAGAGACGTGATTCATTTTCAGCAGGGTGGTCGGCGTCTTGACGCGAACCGTTGCCGATCGGCGTCCTTCCATGTCAAACAGGCTCATTTCCCCCAGAAAATTGCCCGGCCCCCAGTCTTGCAACAATCTCTCTTCGGTTGTTCCAAACGCTTTGTAAATTTCCAGATTCCCGTCAACGATAATATAAAAGGAGTCACCGGGATCATTCTCGTAAAACAGGATCTGACCGGCATCACACCGGATCAATTCCAGGCTTTGGGCCAGTTCCGGCAATATATGATCTTCAACCGAATCAAAGAGGGGAATCCGGCGCAGCATCTGTTTGATGTTCATATTTCTGGCTCCTCGCTATTTCGTATGGGTGCCCCTGGATATGCATGTCAGGTGTTTACCCACCCGAAATAGCGATGAGCCATGTTTTTATACACCTGGAGGAATGTAATATTGTGTTTGTCACATACAGGCATGGTTGGTGAACGAACCTCAAATTCCGGAGATGCCTGACCATGATCCGGATATTGATCGCCATGCAGATATGATCTATATATAGATTTTCAGAAAAATAATTTCGTAAACTTTTAAAATTGTTTTTTCAATCATTTTAAATTCCACACGTGACACGGCGCGCCATGATTCACCTTCGAAAACAACATCTCGACGGCCAAATCGGCGGTATGGTCTCGGTGTGTTCATCGCATCCGACAGTGCTTCAGGCGGCGATGGAACTGGCCGCGTCGGAAAAACGGCCGATTCTGGTGGAAGCCACGCCCAATCAGGTCAATCTCTCCGGCGGATATACGGGAATGACGCCGTTGGCCTTTTCTGCGTTCATCCGCCGCCTGTCTGCACCGGTGGGCCTTCCTGCCGAACAGATCATTATCGGCGCCGATCATCTGGGACCGCATGTCTGGAAAAAAGAAGATGCCGCAATTGCCATGACCAAAGCCGCGGCACTGGCATCTCATTGTGTGGCCGCAGGCTTTCGAAAAATTCATCTCGATACCGGGATGTGTTGCGCCGATGATTCCGGCCCTGTTCTGCCACCTGAAATTGCAGCCAGCCGGGCCGTGCAACTCTGTCTGGCTGCGGAAAATGCGGCATCCGACAGGCCCGATTGCGACCGGCCATGGTATGTGATTGGAAACGAGGTGCCACCGCCCGGTGGCGGTCTGGAAGATATCGATCTTGTCACGATAACACGCCCAGACATCCTTTTTTCATCCATAAAAATCTATGAAAACGCGTTTTGTCAAAGCGGCCTTTCATCCGCCTGGCAGCGGGTGATTGCCGTGGTTGCGCAGCCCGGGGTGGAATTCGGGGACCGGGTGATCTGCCCCTATGATCATGATCGGGCCACAGCACTTTCCGCCTGCCACAGCCATTTACCCAATCAGATGACCTTTGAAATTCATGCCACGGATTATCAGACACCCGACGCCTTAAAGCAGATGGTCGCGGATCATTTTATCCTGCTCAAAACGGGTCCCTGTCTCACATTTGCTTTTCGGGAAGCGGTTTATGCCCTGGCCCGAATCGAGGATGCCTGTCCCGGCATATCGGTACGGTCACACCTGCGACAGGTCATGGAAAATCTGATGATGAGACACCCGGAACACTGGCGCGCCCATTACCCGGAAGACACGGCAGAATCGCTGCGTTTCCTGTTGCACTAC
Source organism: Desulfobacteraceae bacterium UBA4064 (assembly GCA_002382065.1). GTDB lineage: Bacteria > Desulfobacterota > Desulfobacteria > Desulfobacterales > Desulfatirhabdiaceae > UBA4064. The sequence continues at coordinate 24,193 of DFZE01000096.1, read as the reverse complement.
AGTTTTCGGGACCGCATCCGATATTACTGGACACACCCTGAGGCAATGGCTGCATGGGATCAACTGATCCAAAATCTGAAGGGGCCCATTCCTGAGGCACTATTGCGGCAATTCCTGCCCGATCTCCTCCCTGAAATCAAAAACGGAACGCTGTCTCCCGAACCGCTGACACTGGTCAAAAGACGCATCCAGAATGCCCTGAAGCCATACCTGGCTGCATGCCGACAGAAAAGCCTGTAGCTTTCAATATCTTTGGGCTGGTTCCCAAACTCCAGATTAAGAACCAGCCGAACGGTCAGGCGGCCTCTCAATATCCACGACTCATATCTCAATACTGAATGTTTTTTCACGGTTAACGATCATGATCGATGGCTTGCTCACCCCCGGACATGAAAATGAGGGCGAACCTACTTCTTTCCGTGTGTTC
>DFZE01000096.1:3393-23700 GCA_002382065.1 Desulfobacteraceae bacterium UBA4064 | reverse complement strand
AGTTGTTTGTGAATGGTAAATTTGCCATCCGGAACAAGCGGAAACGGAACAGAATAGGTTTTTCGAAAAAATTCAACCTCAAATTTTGAATTTCCCACACCAATACCGATCATTCTGACCGCATCTTTCAGCTTTGGGGTTTTCAGTATCTTCTGATACAGATCATTGATCCGGGGGGCTTCCGACTGACAATGCGGGCAATACATGCTGAAAATTTCGATAATGACAATGGATGCATTGATCTGCGGAATGGTGAAGGTCGGCTGATTGGAAAGCCCAAGTATGCGGAAATGGTCCGGATCGGTTGGTGACTGCAGAATCAGTTCCGGCAGACTGCCGCCTTCCGCCGGCGGAGATGTCTCCGCAATGGATGCCTGAGAGATAACAAAAAGACAGAACCCCAGTGCCAGTATCTGAATTCGCCGGATAACCCCATTTTTTTTCATCATCGTCTCCTCCGGAAAAGATAATCTGTTTGATGCACCAGCGTCTTCACCCTGATCGACTGCATATGAACTATCGATACATGCAATTTTTTTCTTCGTCAAGCGCGGAATGTGAGTCCTGAAAACAGATTTCTGTCATACAATGGGTTTGGTCGGGATATTTAGTGTTTGAACGAAAACTCCTGTTCAGANNCCGTTTTGAACATTTGGGTTTTTTATTTGGGTATTGTTTCGGATTTCGCGCTTCGAATTTCGAATTTTAAGATACAGAGAAAGGGTTTCCGTTCAGGCACTATTTAAGTATTGTTTATTTCTCACCGCGATCAACCTGAATTACTAACAATTCGGCTGATAATCAATGTCTGAATCCGTATTTATTTAAGAATAGAAGCAATATTATACTTGATAAAAAAAATTATGTCAGTAATCATGTCCGCATCAATTTATACCGTTTTTCTGTTTGCTCAGTGAAAAAACAGATTCAAAAACGGGCTATCATTATTGACATACCGTATTTTTTTGGCTGGCGTATCAAAATATCTGGCTTTTTTTTCCGGTAGCGGACTGGTAGAAGCTGATTTTTTACACATTCATTTTTTTTACTGCATCAGGAGGTGCCAATGGAAAATGAAAAACAGTTTTTTGATCGACTGGAGCAAAAAGGGGTCTCACGACGGGACTTCGTGAAGTATTGCACATTTTTGACTGCGACCATGGGGCTCTCATCGTCTTTTGTTCCCAAAGTTGCGGAAGTCTTTGCCGCCCCCAAACAGCGGCCACCGGTTGTCTGGCTGCATTTTGGTGAATGCACCGGATGCACGGAAGCACTTCTCCGATCCCAGTATCCCTATATCGATGATCTGGTTCTGGAAGTGCTGTCGGTGGAATATCACGAAACCATCATGGCGGCTGCCGGCCATCAGGCCGAAGAACAGCTCCAGAGCGCAATCAAAAAATATGAAGGCAAGTTCATCTGTGTGGTGGAAGGAGCCGTGGCCACCAAATACGATGGCGCCTATGGTAAAATTGGCGGCCGGACTTTTCTGGAGATTGCCAAAGATGTCTGTCCCAAGGCTGCTGCGGTAATTGCCATCGGCACCTGCGCCTCCTATGGCGGGGTTCAGGCCGCCGCGCCCAACCCGGGTGGGTATGTGGGCGTTGGTGAAGCATTGGGCATCAAAACCCTCAATATTCCCGGATGTCCGCCTAATCCGGTCAATTTTGTCGGTACCGTTGTCAATTATCTTCTTCTTGGAAAGCTGCCTGATCTGGACAAGCTGGGCAGACCCCTGTTTGCTTATGGAAAAACCATTCATGATCAGTGTCCCAGACGCTCCCATTTTGAAAATGAGGAATTTGTTCTGGAATTCGGATCACAGGAAGCAGCAATGGGGTACTGTCTTTACAAGATGGGATGCAGAGGCCCGGAAACCTATAATAACTGCCCAATTGCCAAATTCAATGACGGGACCAGTTGGCCGGTGGAAGCCGGTCATCCCTGCCTGGGATGCAGCGAGCCTGCTTTCTGGGACAAAATGAGCCCGTTCTATGAACCCATGTAAACCATTGTATCGGAATTCAGACCAAATTATTCCCACGGTTTATGATCACATGACCGATCAGGAGAAGAGAGGAGACAGCATATATGGGTAATCGAATCACAATTGATCCAATCACCAGAATCGAAGGACATCTTCGTATCGAGGTTGAAATAGAAGGCGGAAAAGTCAAGGATGCCTGGAGTTCCGGGCAGATGTTCCGGGGAATTGAACTGATTCTTCAGGGAAGAGATCCCCGGGATGCCCATCATTTTGTTCAGCGTTCCTGCGGCGTCTGCACGTACACCCATGCACTGGCATCCGTCCGTGCGGTTGAAAACGCGGTGGGTGTAACCATTCCCCCCAATGCCAGACTGATTCGAAACCTGCTGCATGGGGCCCAGTTTCAGCATGATCATCTGGTTCATTTTTATCATCTGCACGCCCTGGACTGGGTGGACATTGTCAGCGCATTGAAAGCGGACCCGGCCAAAACAGCCGTTCTGGCTGACACTGTCAGCAGCGCATCCGTCGGCGGCGCCGTGTATTACAAGGCGGTTCAGCAGCGGCTTCAGACATTTGTGGACAGCGGCCAGTTGGGACCCTTCAGCAATGCCTACTGGGGACATGAAGCATACAAACTGCCCCCGGAAGCCAACCTGATGGCTGCCGGCCATTATCTGGAGGCGCTGAAACTTCAGGCCAGGACCGCCAGAATGCATGCCATTTTCGGGGGAAAAAACCCACATCTTCAGTCCCTGGTTGTGGGTGGCGTGACATGTGTTGCCGATTTGACCCCGGACCGGATTGTCGAATTTCTGTATCTGTGGAAAGAAAGCCAGGAATTCATCAAAAACGTCTATATTCCGGATCTGCTGACCGTGGCATCGTTTTACAAGGACTGGGGCGCCATTGGCGGCGCCACTAATTTCCTGGCATATGGCGACCTGCCTGCCAGCGAAAAGGAGCCCGAAAGCCTGTATCTGCCCGGAGGCGTCATCATGAAACGGGATGTGACCAAAGTGGGTGCGGTGCAGCAGGAAAAAATTACGGAAAGCGTCACCCGATCCTGGTATGAAGAGGGAACCGCCAAACATCCCTCCAAGGGAGAAACCAAACCCAAACACGGGGAGTACAAGACCGATGCCAAGTATTCCTGGCTCAAAGCCCCCCGGTATGAAGGCGAACCCTGTGAGGTGGGGCCGCTGGCGCGGGTGTTGGTGGCATATGGAAAAGGTCATGCAGAAATCAAGAGTGTTGTGGACAGCACACTCAAGAAACTGGATATTCCGGTTACAGCACTCTTTTCGACACTGGGCAGAACCGCTGCCAGGGGCCTGGAAACCATTGCCATCGGCGATGCCATGGAAGGGATGATCAATGAGCTGATCACCAATATCAAAAATGGCGACACCAAAACCTATCAGGCCTGGCAGATGCCGGACAAGGGCATGGGGTATGGCCTGAACGATGTGGCCCGGGGAGCGCTCGGCCACTGGATCGAGATTGAAAACAAGAAAATCAAGAATTATCAGTATGTGGTTCCCTCAACGTGGAACCTGGGCCCCCGATGCGAAAAGGGGAAAAGAGGTCCGGTCGAGGAAGCCCTGATCGGCACACCCATTGCCGATCCCAAGCGGCCCCTGGAAGTGTTGCGTACGGTTCATTCATTTGACCCCTGCATTGCCTGCGCGGTTCATGTGATCGATCCGGATTCAAACGAAGTGTACAAGATTCGGGTCGTTTAATCGGTACGACTCAGTTTGATTCAACCCGTCTAAGCGCCTTTCGGTGACTGTTTCCGGTCACCGAAAGGCGCTTTTTTTATTGGCGCATCATCCGGTCAAACGATATATGCTACGACGAATCACGAAACAGCGGATTTGCCGCCCTTACGTGCCGGTTTTCGCTTCGCAGTCACCGGTTTGTTTTTTTTCTTTGACCGATCGCTTTTTTCAGGGACGGGATTGGGAGATTTCGGGGAGGATGCGTCAACCAGATCGATACCGAACAGGGCCTGGATATCGAGCAGCCGGCTGTCCGATGGCTGAATGATACGCGGGCTGTAACCGGTTTGACGCTTCAGCAGTTTTTGGGTTTCGGTTCGGGCCACATCGCCGATCAGATCATTGATATTGACCCCGCGAAGCGTGAAAAACAGCTTGGGATCATCATCCAGACGCGCGCCAACCCCGTACAGGACAGCGGCCACATGTTTGCACATATAGGCCCAGTCCGGACAGGAGCACTCGAATTTGATTTCTTTGGGTTCTGGAAACAGCCCGGCCTCCCGGGCAAACAGCAGGGTTTTCAGGGATTCCGGAAACCGGCCTTCCAGCAGTGCGGCCAGGGATTCGATCTGGCCCGCCGCATCCCGCATCAGACGTTTCCAGGCATCACCCGGAACCGGTTCGATCTTTATCGTAATTTTGTAGGGGGTGCTGCCGGAGCCGGCCACAATTGCGGTAATGGTCTCCGGCTGAATCTGAAGATCCAGGACCATGCCGTTACAGACATAGGATCGGCCCCGCCCAATCCGGTTGGCATAGTCTGCATACCGTTCCAGATTCTGATTCCAGGATTTGCCCCACCAGGATTTTGCAATGGTCCGACCGGAAACGCAAACCGGATTCAGGGGGCCGGATTTCTTCTGCAGTTTTTCAGCCATCTTCCGCGCTTTTGCCTGGCGTTCGGCAACGGAAACATAGGGTGGATACATGTTTTGATATCGCATGATCTATTTGCCCCCGGTCAATGTCAGTGTAAAAAGGTCATGAATTTCCCGGTTTGACATTTCGGTGATCCATGTCTCGCCTCCGGATGCCAGCAGCCTGTCGGACAATTCCTTCTTGTTTTCAATCATCTCATCGATCCGCTCTTCCACCGTACCTTTGCACACAAACGGATGGACAATGACATTGCGTTTCTGGCCGATCCGGAATGCCCGGTCTTCGGCCTGCCTTTCCACCGCGGGATTCCACCACCGGTCAAAATGAATGACATGGTTGGCAGCCGTCAGGTTCAGGCCGACGCCACCGGCCTTTGTGGACAGAACAAAGTAGGGAACATATTCATTCTGATTCTGAAACCGTTCCACCAGGGCCTTTCGTCTGGCCACCGCGGTTCCGCCATGCAGTTGAATCCCGGCCTGACCAAAAACCGTGGCAAGAAACCGGTCCAGCGGGTCCACCATTTCCCGGAACTGGGTAAAAATCAGAACCCGTTCCCGTCTGGCATATATGTCCTGACAGATTTCACGCAGGCGCATCAGCTTGCCGCTGTCTTCTTCCAGAAATGGGCCCGAGCCGGCAAACTGATCCGGATGATTGCAGACCTGCTTGAATTTCATCAGATAGGTCAGAATCAGTCCTTTTCGGGCAATGCCCTCCGAGTCCTCCAGATCCTGTTCCAGTTTCTTGACCAACTGCCGGTACAGCAGCGTCTGTTTCCGGGACAGGGATACCCATGTCTTCATGTCAATTTTTTCCGGAAGATCCGATATGATGGATGAATCGGTTTTCAGTCGTCTGAGAATATAGGGCTGGATAACCTGCCGGATTCGCGCATACCCTTCCGGTTTATTGTGAAGCCCTTCTGCAAATTTCCGGAATGCCTGAGCCGATCCCAGAAGACCCCGGTTGGCAAAATCAAACAGGGACCACAGATCTCCCAGCCGGTTTTCGACCGGTGTTCCGGTCATGGCAATCCGGCGGGTTGCCGGTATTTCCTTGACCGCCCGGGTCTGGGATGTTCCCGGATTTTTGATGGCCTGGGCCTCATCCAGAATTACATAATACCAGGTTCGATCCTTCAGCCAGGACAGTTTTCTGGCCATGGCATAAGTGGTCAGGGCCAGATCGAAACTGCCGGGCGGACGATTTTCCACGTCTGCCATATCCCCGTATTGCGGATGAATCGTGACCGTCTCAAGACCCGGGGTAAACCGGCGGATCTCGGTCAGCCAGTTGTCAATCAGGGATGCGGGCGCAATCAGAAGGGAGGGGCCATAACCGGTTGCCCCGGCCTCTTTTCTGGACTGAAGCAGGGCCAGCACCTGAACGGTTTTTCCCAGGCCCATGTCATCGGCCAGACAGGCCCCGAACCCCAGATCATGAAGAAACGTGAGCCAGTTGAGACCGGTCTGCTGATACGGTCGAAGACGCGCCTTGAGCCCAGCCGGTTTTTTGACCTTTTTCAGCCGGGTCGGCGTCTGAAGTTTTTGCAGCACCTCCTTCAGCCAGTCTCCGCACAGCACATCCCCGGTCCATTTTGTTTTGGCATCCAGTTTGGGGGACTGCATCCCCATGATCATCTGAATGGCCTCTGAAAATGGAATGTTCATGGACTTGCTGGCTTTCCGGGCCTCATCGAACATGGCCAGCCGGGTTTCAAGGGCTTCTTTGTCCACAACGGTCCATTTTCCCTTGATCATGGCCAAGCCGTCATACCGGGCCAGAATTTCCCGGGCTTCTTCGGGCGAAATCGGCTCGCCATCGATATGCAGAACCGGATGGCAGGAGAGCAGTGCCCGGACATCCAGTTTTTTGCCGGGCCTGTCGCCGATGGAAAGTCCAACCGAGATTTTTCTGGGGGTTGCATGCCACCATCGGGGAATCCGGCACAATATTCCGGCGGATTCATACAGGGCGATTTCGCGCAGAATCTGATAGGCTTCGTTGGATGTCAGGCGCAGGGGATGAAAAATTTCCCCGGTATCCATAAAGGACTGTATGATCGGGCTGCCGGCAGCCGCCCTGCGAACAGAAGCCAGCAGGGATATCATTTTGGGTGTGTCTTCGCCGTATTTTTTCAATGCATTCTCTAAGGGCAGATGCATCAGTCCGTCATGTGTGGATGCCCGGTCCGAGTAGGTGACCAGAAAAGCAAAAGGGGTTTCCGGTTCCTGCCTGTTTTCCACCAGATTGAAATGTATCCGGTGTTCCAGAATGGACTGGCCCGGCGACAGGGACTGAATGACATGTTCGACCGGTTCCCGGGATGTCCGGACCAACTGGTGACAGGCATCCTGAATCCGGTTCCAGACATGAACAATCAGCGCGGCATCCACCCGGTCGGCGCCCACCATTTCCGGAACCCGGCCTGCCCATTCTGCGGCGGTTTCCGGAGACATATCGATCATCTGATTTTCCCGAAGCGATTCGGTTTTGGGATCCACCAGCAATTCATGAATATAGGCCGCACTGAGTTCGCGCCAGTATTCCATGGATGGCGACAATCGAATCGCCGCACTGACGGCTCCCAGTGCCAGCATCGCCGTTTCGGGATCACGGGAATACCAGTCAAAAAGGCGGGATTCGATCTGCTCCCGGTCGGATGAACGCGGTGTCTGGACCGGCTCCCATTCAAAAATGAGATTTCGGGAAGGTAGTACAGCGGCAGTCAGGGTGTGGGATGTTGTGGATTTTTGTTGGGCCATTAAATGACTCCGGCATTGATCTGATTTTTTATTCCGCGGACCCGGTCGCCCATGGCGGCGGCTCTGGCCCGGATATCATCCAGTGATTTCAGGGCCGATTCCCTGTCCGTCTGATGGCATTCGGCAAATGTGGTAATCTGGGAACTGTCTGCAGAATAGGACTGAAACCGTTCCGTCAGGCTGTCAAGGAGTGCACGGGATGCGGCATCCGCGACTTTGTACAGATACTGGAATTTGATGTTTTCGCGGTAATCCCTGAAATGGCTGACAATGGACTTTTCGGTTTCGGCTTTCATTCTGTCAACCGCATCGGCCAGCGCCGACAGACCATTGTCTTCCGGATTTTGAAACGGACGCTTCAGCAGGCGCTTGATCAGAGTGATGGTGGTGTAGGCGCCGAGACGCAACACCGCCTCGGATTTGATTTTGGCGGAATACCGAAGCGCGATGCTGGCCGGCGGGAGTTTCAGACCGGCCCTTGTTTTGACCCGATCCATGTCCGGCAGGGACAGTTTTTCCGGACTTGGGGCTTCGGAACCAATGCCGATTCCGGACAGGGATTGATGGTATTCGGCGATGGCCTCGATCAAAAGACCGTCAAAGGGGGCGGCAATTGATGCCAGGGATTCCGCGATCATCTGTTCCTGAGCCTTGACAAAGCGGATGATGTCCGGATTGACCGATTCCGCAACAAAGGTATCCAGGTGCTGGCGAAATTCCTGAAACACCAGATACAGGGCTTTGGTAAATCCATCCTGCTTCATCCGGTCCCGGTATCCACCCAGGTCGAGATGCTGACGATGAATAAAGTCCATGATGGAGACCATCGGCCCGGATGACCTGAAGTCAAAAAAATCATCCACACCGATTTTCAGGCGGGCTTTCAGTTTTTCCATGTGCCCGTTCAGGGTGTTCTGGACGGTTGATTTCAGTTGCAGAATCCGCTTCTGATGCCGGTTGATTTTTTCCACCACCGCACCGGAATGGTCCGCATCCTGATTGAGTATTTCCATGTTCATCCGGATCCAGTGACAAATGGCATCCGCAATGGCATGAATCCGTTCCATTGGATTGAGCAGCAGGAGACGGAATTTTTCCCGGCTCAGTTTTTCATTGAATGTATTCAAAAACCGCAGGGCCTCCCCATCTGAAAACTGGACCGCATCGGTTTCATGCTCCCACTGCAACAGCCGCATGCGGTCCTTTTCCGACAAATCGGAACCAAGAGTCCGGAACAGATTGAACAGGGATGAAAACACAAATACATCAGGACTCGGCCGGATCAGGGCGATTTCTTCCCGGATTCTTCCGATCAGGGCCATCAGGCTGTCCAGTGATTCATGTTCACTGAAATCGCAATTGATCACAAACAGGATATTGTCGGCAATGCCCATGGTCTTGATCATGGACAGAAACCGGATGTCTGCCTGGCGGAGCCCGGTTCGGCTGCTGATGACATACACGATCAGATGGGTTAACAGCAGATAATCCTGAATCATGGCCAGATGCAGGGGATTGGGGGAATCGCTTCCCTGGCAGTCTGCAATTTCCAGGTTGTCTTCCAGCAGTTTGGAATCGATTGTCAGTTCGATATCCTTCAGATAAACGGCCCGGGCATCATCCCCCACAAACTCCCGGTGACTGGCAAACTGGCTGTCTCCATAGCGCTGAATGACCGCATGATCCTGAACAATATCCCGAACCGCGTCGTAGCCTTTCAGACAGGATGCCATCAATGCCGCACTCATGCTTCGGGCGCCGTTGGCCACCAGGTAATCGGCATCCACATCGTTCAGGGCCTGTTGCAGCGCAGTCCGGTCAGCCGGATTCCGGATATCCAGTCCATCGGGCCGGTCGTCGTCCTGAAGGGATGGCAGAAACAGGGAGGCCCGGGATATGTCGGCATTGATGTCTTCCCAGGATTTGAAATACAGCGTGGCGCTCCGCTTTTTGCCATTTCGAACACGGGTCACAATGGATGTCACAACCCCTGCCCCGCGCTTGAGATGATCACCCTGAAGCAATGCATTGATAAACGTGCTCTTGCCGGATTTGATCGCCCCCACAACCGCAACCCGCACCGTGTCTTCATTCAGTTGCAGACCGATATTTTGACATATTTTTTCCCATTCCCGGGTAGCGGTTCCGTCCAGGCCGGGAATGCCCCGGATGCCGGATATCAGGCTGAGCATGTCGTCTGCGGCCTGCATCACCGCCTGCTTCAGATTGTGGTAGGGTTCCATTTCAGAATCTCTGTTGGGTTGGTTATGGGGTTGAGGGAGAACAGCATATTTTATGGACTTTGTGGACATGGTGGACGTCATGGACGATCCGATGCATCCTTCAGTCTTCCCCCTTCAGTCTTCAACCTATTTTTTATCTCGTCAACTGACGGTACCGGATCCGGTGCGGCTGGTCGGCTGCCGCGCCCAGACGGGCTTTCCGGTCTGCCTCGTATTCGGAATAATTTCCCTCAAACCAGGTTGCCCGGCTGTCGCCTTCAAATGCCAGAATATGGGTGGCAATCCGGTCCAGAAACCACCGGTCATGGCTGATGACCAGGGCGCAACCGGCAAAATTTTCCAGGGCCTGCTCCAGGGCCCGCATGGTGTTGACATCCAGGTCATTGGTGGGTTCATCCAGAAGCAGCACATTGCCGCCATCTTTCAGCATTCTGGCCAGATGAACCCGGTTGCGCTCACCCCCGGAAAGGGTGCCCACTTTTTTTTGCTGATCGGTTCCGGAAAAATTGAAGCGCGCCACATAGGCCCGTGAATTGACTTCCCGGGCACCCAACTGAATCGCGTCCCGGCCGTCTGAAATGACTTCCCAGATGGTCTTGTCCGGCTCCAGGCTGTCCCTGGACTGATCCACCCAGGCCAGTTTGACGGTTTTGCCGATCTGAATGGCGCCGGAATCCGGGGCTTCCTGACCCGTGATCATGCGGAACAGGGTGGTTTTTCCGGCCCCGTTCGGTCCGATGATGCCAACAATTCCGGCCGGTGGAATGGCAAAGCTGATATCCTCCATCAACACCCGGCCATCATAGACCTTGCTGACATTTTCCAGGGTAATGACGACATCTCCCAGCCGGGGGCCGGGGGGAATGTAAATTTCGGCGTCCCGGATAGCTTCCTGTGTTTCCTGACCCAGCAGACGCTCATATTCCGTAATTCTGGCCCGGGACTTGGCATGCCTGCCTTTGGGTGACATGCGGATCCATTCCAGTTCGCGTTCCAGGGTTTTCTGGCGCTGGGTTTCGGATTTTTCCTCGGTTCGCAGCCGTTCCTGTTTCTGTTTCAGCCAGGAGGAATAGTTTCCCTGCCAGGGAATGCCGCGCCCCCGGTCCAGTTCCAGTATCCAGCCGGCCACATTATCCAGAAAATACCGGTCATGGGTAACCGCGATAACGGTTCCGGGATAGGCCTGAAGATAGTGTTCGAGCCAGGCCACGGTTTCGGCATCCAGATGGTTGGTGGGCTCATCCAAGAGGAGGATGTCGGGCTGCTGCAGCAACAGCCGGCACAGGGCGACCCGACGCTTTTCGCCTCCGGAAAGAATGGCGGCAGACGTATCTCCCGGCGGGCATCGCAGGGCATCCATGGCCATTTCCAGCCGGGAATCGAGATCCCAGGCATTCAGATGATCCAGTTGCTCCTGAATGCCGCCCTGTTTCTCGATCATGGCATTCATCTCGTCATCAGTCATGGGCTGACTGAACTGATCATTGATGACGTTATAGGAATTGATCAGATCAACGGTTTTCTGCACCCCCTGTTCCACGATCTGACGGACTGTCAGCGACGGGTCCAGCTTTGGCTCCTGCTCCAGGTATCCGATGGAATATCCCGGGGAGGGAATGATTTTTCCGTCAAATTCGGTTTCAACTCCGGCGATGATGCGCAGCAGCGTGCTTTTTCCGGAGCCGTTGAGACCCAGCACGCCAATTTTGGCGCCATAAAAATAGGACAGGGAGATATCCTTCAAAACGGGTTTTTTCTGATGATGCTTGCTGACCCGAATCATGGAATAAATCACTTTATGGGGATCAATGCTCATGGGCATTCCTTTCAACGTTTTCGGGGGGTTGGGTCAATCGGGTTTCAATCATGTCTTCCAGTTTCTGAATGAGCGGCATCAGGGTGGCGCGATCCATCGCGCTGACCGGTATTCCGTCAAACATCCGGACATACCGCATCAGACTTTCCGGGTCGATGCGATCCATTTTGTTCAGAACCCGGATGACCGGGATATGCTGAAGGTTCAGCTCCTCCAGTATCCGCTCGACCGACTGGATCTGGTCTTCAAACCGCTCATTGCCGACATCGATCACATGCAGCAGAATATCCGCACTTTCCAGCTCTTCCAGTGTGGCCCGGAATGCGACCTGCAGATCCTTGGGCAAATCCCGGATAAATCCGACCGTATCCGTGATGATGACTTCGATATCCCGGGGAAACCGCAGCCGCCTGCTGGAGGGATCCAGGGTGACAAACATCCGTTGTTCGGCCAGAACCTGGCTCTGGGTCAGGGTATTGAGCAGGGTGGATTTGCCGGCATTGGTATAGCCGATGATGGAAATGATGGGCAACCCTTTTTTCTGGCGTCTGGATTTTTGTTGCTTCCGGTGCAAAATGACATCTTTCAGGGCCTTTTCCAGCCGGTTGATCCGCTCTCTGGCCCGCCTCCGGTTGATTTCGAGCTTGGTTTCACCGGGGCCCCTGCCCCCGATGCCGCCGGTCAGCCGGGACATGGCGGTGTTTTTGGTGACCAGCCGGGGCAGCATGTATTTCAACTGGGCCAGTTCGACCTGAAGCTTTCCCTCACGGCTGATGGCCCGCTGGGCAAAAATATCCAGAATCAACTGGGTCCGGTCAATGACCTTGATATCGATCCGGTCGGTGATGGACCGTATCTGGGAGGCGTTCATCTCCTGATCGAAAATCAGCAGGGTGACATCCTGCTCCAGCGCGGTCAGGGACAGTTCCTGCAGCTTTCCGGACCCCAGCAAAAACCGGGGATCGACCTGTTTTCGATGCTGGACAATCCGGTCCACCACATCGATGCCACAGGACCAGGCCAGCTCCTCCAGTTCGTTCAGGGAATCCAGGGCCGCTTTCCGGGATGCGGTCGTGACGCTGACCAGCAGGGCTTTTTCCGGTTTACCCGCTGCCTGTTTGCCACCCCATTTCTGGCCCAGTTCATTTTCAATGGACTGAATGAGCTGCAGGCAATTCTGATCCAGGTGATCCGCAGGAAAAGGTCCCAATATCTGCCAGGATTTTTGAACACCGGGCGCCGGCAGGATATGCGCGATGTGCAGTTCAAACGGCTTTCCGGGTCCATCCAGGGTGATGGCCGCAATCATATCCAGCCGCAGCAGCGCCAGGTCTGTCAGATCATCCGGACTGAGTGCTTCGCCATTCAGGTGTGTATGCACCAGGCGAAGTCCCTTCAACCTGCCGGCTGAAACCCGGTATTCACTGATGTCGGGAATCATGAGACCATCATGATCCCCGACCAGCACGGTCACCACCATGCCCTGACGGTTGATCAGGACCCCGGTCTGCCGACGGATATCGACAGAAATCCGGCAGATTTCATCTCTCAGCTCCGGGGATAAGACATACCCGACCGGTGTCTGAAAGCCATGCAGACGTTCCAGGGAGTCGATCTGGCTGGATTTGAGTCCCGCGATATTTCCGGATATTTTTTTCATGATTCATCCACCGCCAGGTTTTCAAAACGGGTGTAGGATTTCAAAAACGCCAGATTGACGACACCGGTAGGCCCGTTTCTGTGTTTGGCGACAATGACTTCGGCTTTTCCCTTGTTGGGATTGTTCTCGTCCCGGTTATAGACCTCATCCCGATAAATGAATGCCACAATATCGGCATCCTGCTCCAGGGCGCCGGATTCCCGCAGATCCGACAACTGGGGGCGCTTGTCGCTGCGCTCTTCCAGTTTGCGGTTCAACTGGGACAGGGCGATGATGGGGATGTTCAGTTCCTTGGCCAGGGATTTGAGGGAACGGGATATTTCCGATATTTCCAGGTCCCGGCGCTCGGCGGAAACCGAGCTTTTCATCAACTGAAGATAGTCGATGATGATGAGCCCCAAGCTTTCCTTTGCCTTCCATCGCCTGGCCTTGGCCCGGATGGACACGGAGGTAATATCTCCGGAATCATCGATAAAAATGGGTGCATCGGACAGAACACCCGCGGCATGGGTCAGGCCATCCCAGTCTTCGGAACTGAAAAAGCCGTCCCGCATCCGGCCGGAGTCCATTCGGGCCTCGGCGCACAGCATCCTCATGGACAATTGTTCCTTGGCCATTTCAAGTGAAAAGATGGCACAGGACACGTTGGCATCAACCGCAATATTGCGGGCGATATTCAATGCCAGCGCAGTTTTTCCCATGCTGGGTCGGGCCGCCAGAATGATCAGATCGGAATTCTGAAGTCCGGATGTCAGTTTGTCAAAGCCCGCAAATCCGGTGGGCGTTCCGGTAAACAGGGCCTTGTTGCCCTGACGCTCCTCCAGTTTGTCGATATTGGAATCGATCAATCCGCTGATATGGTCGAAGGCGGGCTTGACCTTGTGGCTGGATGCCTCAAAAATCGCGGATTCGGCAAAATCCAGAACATCGTCCACATCCCCCTGATCCTCGAAACACCGGCGTAAAATCGCATTGGATTTTTCAATCAAACGCCTCAGGCTGGCCTTGTCACGGATGATCCGTGCATGATGAACCGTGTTGACGGCAATGGGAATATTGTCGAGTATCTGGACCAGAAAGGAAGGCCCCCCAATGGCCTCCAGGTCTCCCCTGGTTTTGAGTTCATTGGTCAGGGTAATGAGATCGATGGGCTCGGCCCGGCCAAAAAGCTCCAGAATGGCCGCATAAATTTTTTGATGGGCGGACCGGTAAAAATCATCGACCGACAGAATATCGGCAATATCCTGAAGCGTGGTGTTGTCGTTCAGCACCGAACTGATAATGGATTCCTCGGCCTCGATGCTTTGCGGCGGCAGATGGTACAGTGAGGGATCTTTTTCGGCTTTGGCGGATTTGTCAGTCACTGGTTAATGGTCCCTCGTTTCAATTTAATACGGATGAAAGCAGAATGGTGAATGTTCAAGGTCAACCCCATGTCTTTAACCGGCCAGGAAATGCCGAAACGTTCACGAATGAAAAATATCGGTAATTTTAATACGATGATTCAATTTTGTCATCAACTGTTATTGTCCGATATTTGATTTTTCTATAATACATTAATATTTATACCAAATAATTATGAGGCATCCCGGGAGGGTTACCCCCGTCGTTACAAAAGGATGAAGACTGATGGCTGATGGCTGAACGCTCATGTTGAATCATCTGGTGTTTTATGATAACCACTGCCATTCACATAATCCATAATCGATCACTGGAGATGTTACATGCCATGGAGATTCAACGATCCATTTCCGATCTTCTGTCCTCGTTAAAAAATATTCCATCCCTGCCTCACGTTCTTCTCCAGCTCATCCGGGTTTGCAACGAAGAAAACAACGGCCTCAACGATCTGTCCCGCATCATTGAAAAAGATCCGGGACTGACCGGCCGGGTACTGAAAGTGGTCAATTCGGCATATTATTCACCCTCAAACCGGCTGAAAACCGTCAATGCCGCTGTCCGTTTTCTGGGCTCCAACGCCATCCGGAACATTGCCATATGCAGTTCGGTTCACACGGTGCTGCACGGCGTTCATACAAAATCGGCTTTCAATATCAAACAATTCTGGTGGCATTCGCTGCGCTGCGCCATTCTCGCCAAGCTGATGGCAAAAAAAACGCGATATCGCGACCCGGATGAAGCCTTTTTATCCGGAATGCTTCATGATATCGGGAAAATCGTGTTATGGATCAATTTTCCGGAACCCTATGCCAGAATTCTGTCCATGCACCAGGAAAACCCCCAGTCAATCCTGGCCGAAGAGATGCGGATGGCGGCCAGTCATGCGGAAATTGGCGCCGGACTCTTAAAAAAATGGAATTTCCCATCTTTTGTTGTGGATGCGGTGTTGTATCATCATGCGCCCCCAAACGAAATATCCAATTCGCTGCCACTGATTAAACTGGTATATGTGGCCAATGCCCTGAGCGGTTCTGTCGGTCGGATCGATCCGGAAGGGATGGAATCGGCCCGGGCATTTTTTGGACTGGGCCAGGAGAATATGAACAACCTGATGCTTCAGGCGGATGACGAATTGAAAGTCATTGCCGAATCCCTGGAAATCGAAATTGAATCCATTCAGTCAGCAGAATCCGGCATGACGGAAAACGACCGTGAACCGCATCAAAAACTGACAGCGGAAATGGAAAATCAGGCGGTTCTGTTGGGTTTTCTTCAAAATCTCCTGAGCGCCGAGGATGAATATGCCATATTGAAAGAGACTGTTGGCGGAATTCAAACGCTTTTTGAAATCCCGATTGTTCATTTTTTTATCATGGACCCGGACAAACGCTTTCTGAAGGGAGAGACGCTGATTCATGATCCCACATTTTCGATGATCAAGGATATGATTGTTCCGTTGCAAATGGAAAACAGTCTTCTGATAACCTGTCTGAAAAACCGAAAGATCACCGATTCTTTCAACCGTCCGGATGATACCAGAAGCGTCATTCCGGACGATCAGATCATTCGGTTCATGGGAAAGGAGGGAATAATTTGCCTTCCCATGATCAGTTGCAAAGAATCGATCGGCGTCATTGTTATGGGTCTGGATAAACAGGAATTTTTCGCCCTGTCCGGACAGATCAACCAGTTAGAACTGCTGGCGGGTCATGCCGCAGCGGCCATGCGGATTCATCTGCTGAAACGGTTTCAACTGCAGCAGATACAGCAAGAGCGAATGGATGCATCCACATCCCTGGCCAGGCGAATCATTCATGAAGTCAACAATCCCATGAGTATCATCAAAAACTATTTGAGACTGTTGGGGATCAAGCTTTCCGGTGTCAATATGGCCCAGGATGAAATCCGGATCATCAATGAGGAAATCGACCGGATTTCCCAGATTTTATCCCGGTTGACCACTTTTACCGAAGACTGGGTTCATCTCCTGGAAACACTGAACGTGAACAACCTTCTATCCGATCTGGAAAAAATTATGGGCGCGTCCCTTCTCGACCGGAATCATGTCCGGCTTCTGTTGCATCTGGACCCGAATCTTCCACCTGTTGTTGCAGACAGGAACAGTCTGAAGCAGGTGTTCATCAATCTGATAAAAAATGCGGCAGAGGCTATGGAAAATGGCGGGGGGCTGTATATCCGGACACGTCATATTGCAGCACGTGTTGAAGACAGCCAGGTGAAAACCGGTTACCCGAAACATGTCGAGATTATTGTTCGCGATGAGGGACCCGGCATTCCGGAAGAACAACAGGTCCACATGTTCGAACCGTTTGTCGGCGCCAAGACCGGAAATCATGCCGGTCTTGGATTGTCCATTGTCAGAAATATCATCGAAATGCACAAAGGGACCATCGATTGTCAGAGTCAGGCTGGCAAAGGCGCCACATTTCGAATCGTTCTGCCTGTTGACAGTTCGCTTAAAGCATTGCCTGGGAGATAATGATGAGCCAGAATTCAACCATTCTCATCGTGGATGACGAACCCCGATTCTGTGACAGCACCCGGCTGCTGTTAAGCCTTGAGGGATATCGGGTTCTCACTTCGCTTTCCGGTTTGGAGGCATGCAGTCTCCTTTCCAGTGACCATATCGATCTGGCCCTGATCGATCTGGGAATTCCCGATATGAACGGCCATGAGCTGATGAAGAATATCCAGAAAAATCATCCCGGGATTCCGGTCATTGTCGTCACCGGCAACAGCAGCCTGGATCAGGCTGTCATGGCGCTGAAAACAGGCGCCTATGACTACATTCAAAAACCGTTTGAATTCGAAAAACTGCTGAAAACCGTCCAGAATGCATTGAATGAAAAAAAACTGAAGCATGAAAAGGCCATCATTGGCGAAAAGCTGGAACTGTCCGAAGACCGGTATCAATACCTGGTTCAGAATTCTCCGGATATCATTTATACATTGGATCAGGATGGCAATTTCACCTTTATCAACAACTCGGTCGAACGGATACTGGGTTTCAGGACATGTGATCTGATCGGGAAACACTATACCTGTCTGATTCATGATGAAGACCGGGAAAAAGCGAAATGGACATTGTTAGAAAGACGGGCGGATGAGCGAACAGCTTCCTGTGTCCGGATTCAGATGAAATCGCTGAAACATGATGTGGACGCCGTTGCCTGTGAACTGAAGCATGTGACGGTAGAATTGAAACGGATGGGAATGTATGACGCCCGGGAAACCGATATTCCCCCCACTTATCTGGGCACGCATGGCGTGGTCAGGGATATCAGCGACCGGATCAGACTTGAGGAGCAGCTTCAACATGCCCGGAAAATGGAGGCGCTGGGTACATTGTCAGGCGGGATCGCACATGATTTCAATAATCTGCTGATGATCATCCAGGGACAGATATCCATGATACTGATGGGGGTGGATCCGGGAAATCCCCATCATCTCAGGCTGAAGCGGATTGAGGAAAGCATTCGAAGCGGCTCGGCATTGACCAGTCAGCTTCTGGGCTTTGCCAGAGGCGGCAAATACCAGATCAAACCGGTCAATGTCAACACCGCCCTTCGGGAGACAGCCCGGATGTTTGGACGCACCCGGAAAGAAATTGTCATTCGGGAGCAGTATGAAAAATGCATCTGGACAGTGGAAGCCGATGTCAGGCAACTGGAACAGGTTTTTCTGAACCTGTTTGTGAATGCGTTCCATGCCATGCCCGGGGGTGGTGACCTTTCTCTGATGACACAAAACCATATTGTACGGGATGGTTCTGATCATCCGGTTTACCTGAACCCCGGGAAATATGTCAAAATATCCGTAACGGATAACGGGACCGGAATGGATGAAAAAATCCGGCGCCGGATTTTCGATCCGTTTTTTTCAACCAAAAGCAAGGGACGTGGCACAGGGCTGGGATTGACGTCCGCATATGGCATCATCAAAAATCACGGCGGTTCGATCGATGTGGTCAGCAAACCGGGGATTGGAACAACATTTACAATCTATTTACCCGCATCGATTCAGGAAGTGGTAACAGAAGAATCTGTCTGTGAACTATTTTTAAAAGGGGATGAAACCGTTCTTGTGGTCGATGATGAAGCCGAAATGATCGAGGTGATGCAGGATATGCTTCATACACTGGGCTATGTGACGTTGTCCGCCTCAACCGTAAAAATGGCCATCGATCTGTATCGGCAGCACCAGCATGAGATTGGTCTTGTCATTCTGGATATGATCATGCCGGAAACCGGCGGCAGGGAAGCCTATGAAGAACTGAAGAAGATCAATCCGGAGATCAGGGTGCTTTTGTGCAGTGGATACAGCACTGCCGGCAAGGCTGAAGAAATCCTGAACCGGGGATGCAATGGATTCATTCAAAAACCCTTCAACGCCGGGGAGTTGTCGATCAAACTGAGAGAGATTCTGGACGGGCCCGGGCATTCGTAACGTCTCAATAAGTTCGGACAATTTATTCCGTCATTCCGGGCTTGAACCGGACATGAAGTGACGTGTTCTGGCCATCCGGATGTTTTGGCGATTATGCCATTTTCCGGGTTATGTTCATTCAGTCAATGGAAATATAGCCCGGGTACGCCATTATTGGCAATTTGCCGCAATCTGAAAGGAAAGTCCATTTATGACACCTGAAATGCCTTTGGTCACGCAGTTTGCATCCCCGGAGCGGGCTTCCGAAGGAGAGGTCGCCCGTCAGGTCAGACTTCTGGCCGAAGTGGAATATCTGCCCCAATTCACCAATATCACCTCCAATTTTGTTGCCGTGATGAACCCGGAACGCCAGATTGTATATGCCAATCGCCCCCTGATCGATTTTGCAGGGGAGACAGCACAGTCTGTTTATGGCAAGCGTTTGGGAGAATTCCTGGGGTGCATTCATTCGGATGAGGTCTGCGGATGCGGAACAACCGAATACTGCAGTGTCTGTGGCATGACACAGGCTGTTCTGGAAACCCGGGAGAACAGATCATCCAGAAAAGATTGGCGGGTCATCCAGAAAACCGGTGATTTTCTGGAATTCCGGGTTCAGGCCGAACCCCTGAAAATGCACCATTCAGATTTCTCCCGATGCCCGGCCCGCAAGCCTGATCAGCGACCGGACATTGCTGCGTCGTGTCGTGGGAAACATGACTAAAAATGCCATAGAAGCCAGTCGTCGTGGCGGTGTGGTCACGTTAAACTGTATCCCGGGCGACAATGACGTGGCGTTTACGATACATAACCGGATTGTCATGCCCCGTGATGTTCAACTCCAGGTGTTCCAGCGGTCTTTTTCTACAAAAGACCCGGGAAGGGGGCTGGGTACATACAGCATGAAGCTGTTGAGCGAGCGCTATCTGAAGGGTCGGGTCATGTTTGAATCCACAGAAACCGGAACCACCTTTTCTGCAATATATCCCAAAAATGATCCGGGTCAGGGGGCGTGATTGACGTCATCAAACCGAAAACATCACCGGATTGCAGAATCATACAGGTCAACGCCGGGCCTTGCCAACACTCTTTTTATCATTTCAATTATCCTGTTCTTAAGCTTTCAACTGGCAGTTGCTGCAGAATTCCGTCAGGTTAAAGTAGGTTCCGATGAACATTTTCCGGTGATATTTCAGAATCCGGACGGCGTTGCCCAAGACCTTTATGTTGACCTGTTAAGAGAAATCGGCCGGGAAGATAATCTCCGGTTCGAATATGTTTTTGGAACCTGGGATAATATACTTCAGTTGGTCACAATTT
>DFZE01000096.1:1945-3365 GCA_002382065.1 Desulfobacteraceae bacterium UBA4064 | reverse complement strand
TGTATTTCGTGGTTAAAAATATTTTTTCAGTAATTTCCGGAGAGATAAACCGTGCCAAACGATTACAGCATGCAACTGCGCAATCATGTCACCGGGATACAGCAGATCAGCGAGAAAATGA
Source organism: Desulfobacteraceae bacterium UBA4064 (assembly GCA_002382065.1). GTDB lineage: Bacteria > Desulfobacterota > Desulfobacteria > Desulfobacterales > Desulfatirhabdiaceae > UBA4064. Next base: position 3,244 of record DFZE01000096.1, on the reverse strand, counting down.
CGGCCTTCGGTACGCTTCATGGACTGGGCAAAAGCCTGATTTATCGTTCAAATCTCGCGATTGAAGAACTCTTCATCAGCATCATTTCCCATGCCCATGAAGACGGACGGAATCACACCATTGGTATCGGTTTCTCCCTGCTTGACAGAAATTTGACCGTCACCCTGGAGGATGACGGCAAGGAATTCAATCCCGCCGCCATACCCGATCGGCCAACCGGGATAATCTCCCTTGATGATATTGAAGACATCGAACTGGGACTGCGCATGGTCCATAAGATTGTCGATTCAATCACCTATGAACGCAGGGACGGCAAGAACCGGGTCGCCTTTGCCATCGAAGACATTTCCAGCAGGAAAACCATTACTTCGAGCCTGCATGAAGACCGGATTTATCCCCCGCCGGAGGCATTCCAAAAAAATGCCGGAATCAGAAGCCTTGTGGAATACCGGGCGATGTATCACCAGTCAATCGACCATCCAAAGGCGTTTTGGTCCCAACAGGCCGAGGAACTGAACTGGTTCCGGAAATGGGACAGGGTACTGGCGCCAAAAATCAGTGAAGGCATCCATGAATGGTTTGTGGGAGGCAAACTGAACCTCACGGTCAACTGCCTGGATCGTCACCTGGCGACCTGGCGAAAGAACAAGGCCGCGTTCATCCAGGAAGGCGACACGCCCGGCGAGGAAAAAATTCTTTCCTACCAGCAGCTTCATCGACAGGTCTGCCGGTTTGCAAATGTCCTGAAAAAGCACGGCGTTCAAAAGGGTGGCCGGGTGAGCATCTGTTGGCCCATGATTGTGGAACCGCCCATGCCATGTTGGCATGCGCCCGAATCGGCGCCATCCATTCCGTGGGTGTTTGCCGGACTTTCCGCAGAATCACTCAGGGACCGGATACAGGATTGTGGCTCCCGTCTTCTGATCTGCGCCAACGGCTACACCCGGGGGGGGCAAGGTTGTCAGAAGCAAGGAACAGGCTGACCTCGCGGTGGAATCATGCCCCGGCATCACCGATGTCATTGTCGTACGCAGGCTGAATATGGAATCGCCCATGTGTGACAGGCGGGATTTCTGGTGGGACAGGGAGATCGGGGCATCGGATATCGCCAATGACTGCGCGCCGGAAATCATGGATGCAGAGGACCCGCTCTTCATTCTGTACACCAGTGGCAGTGCGGGAAAGCCCAGGGGCGTGCTTCATACAACAGCCGGTTACCTGGTGTATGTCATGCAGACCTTCAAATGGATTTTTGATATCCGGGAGGACGACACACATTGGTGTACGGCGGATATCGGC
>DFZE01000096.1:0-1915 GCA_002382065.1 Desulfobacteraceae bacterium UBA4064 | reverse complement strand
TGGGACATCATCGAAAACCATCGGATGAGCATTTTCCATACCGCATCAACAGCTCTCAGCGCCCTCATGAAAGCGGGAAACGACTGGCCTGAAAAACACGATCTGCGCTCGCTCCGGCTGCTGGGCGCGTTCGGAGAACCCATCACCCCCAAAGTCTGGATGTGGTACCGCGNNCCCCCCTGCAAACCCGGTTCCACCACGTTGCCCGTCTTCGGGATTCAACCGGAAATTATCCAAAAAGGTCCGGATACTACGACATCTGATGGCAGCGGATGGGTGGTGATCAAAAAACCATGGCCCGGGTCCATGAGACGGGTGTATGGTGATTCCGACCGGTTCCAACGCACTGGCCTGACCAGATTTTCCGGCGTTTACGAAACCGGAGTCCGGGCACGGATGGATTCGGACGGGTATTTCTGGATTATGGATCAAAGCGAAGACGAAACCAGCATAACCGGATATGACAATATGGTGGAGAGCGCACCCGTATCCGACCATCCTGCGGCCGGATCTGCCATTATGGAGAAGTGGAACGAAACCGTAAGACAGGACAGCCGTACATCTGTGACAGTGACGCTGGATGATCTCAAACACAATGATATGGTCAGCCGGCTCAAAAACCTGAGAAAAACCCAGGCCCTTTACCGTGAAAATTCATCCCGAAGCCCGGCATTCACATATCGGGTTTGATCGGTAACGCTTCCATTTCTAAAACGCCATTCAAAATCCGGGTATCCGGATTATCCGAATATTCAAATGCGGTTTTTTTGGGTGAAATGGGTGCAAGCAAGAGCCATTTTAATAACAGGTGGATTGACCCAGTGGAGAATGTAGGCTATGGCAATCATTTATTCCTTTCCAAGGAAGGATAGTAATCCGATGCTTGAAATTTCAAATCGATCGGCCCTTTATGTGTCGCCCAAAGAACCATACAAAAAATGGGCAAAACTCTGTAATCAGGAATCCGAAGAGGAACTTGATCTCCGGTTAAAGGAAAATCATGTATATCTAATTGATATTATAACCGATGATGACTTGAAAGACATTCTTTTGCCTTATTACGGCAAAATCTTTGAATTTGAATTACAAAGCTGGAACTACCTGGAAAAAGAATGGCCCCAAAATCGAAGCATCAATGATTTTTTGGATTGGTTCGATGTCAAATTATCCTTCTGGGTGTTTGATCTGGAAAATGAAGAAATTGAAAGGGAAGAAGATTGAGCGCAAGATACTGGAACCTGGTCAATCATTCTGCGCCGCCTGGATACGCTGTCTATGGCTTCCCGGGTCATGGAAAATCTGGTGGGCTGACGGGCGTATATTGAACGGTAACGGCCCCCTGGTATGCACCGAAAAAATCACGGCCCGTTTGCCTGGAGAATTGCTGGGCGCAACCCGGAGAATCAGTGTTAGAGATGTCAAATTTGTTAAAATACCTTTTTCCGTCATTCCGGCGAACGCCGGTGGTTTTCAAGGCGATAGCCGCAATCCANNTGCCGGATCAAGTCCGGCATGACGACATTCGAGATTTTATCTGAAATTAGAGATTGTTTATTCATAAACAGGTAGATTATTTGTTTTGAGTTGCCTGAGGCCAAACAGGTTATATGAGGTATACGGCCAAGTTGTCAGCCTTAAACCGGGCAAAAGAAAAAAGAGTTGGGGAAGCCGGACATGTTGTTCTGTTGGTCGGACTGCTGCGGAGTACGTGGGCTGTTGTCTTTTTGATGCCGTATTTGACCGGTACAACATTTTCAGTCCAACAGACCGGAACGGCGAGACGGCAGCCGGGACACCTGAAAAATTTGGCGGGTGACAATTTTGGTGACAATCGTAGAAAATGCCAAAAAAAAAGAGACCCGCCATTGCTGACCAAGTCTCTGATTTTATTGTGGTGCCGGAGGTCGGAATCGAA
>DFZE01000056.1 GCA_002382065.1 Desulfobacteraceae bacterium UBA4064 | reverse complement strand
GGTAATATCCGGTGGGTCAGTTTTGGTTAGCAATTCTGGGTCAGTTTTGATTAGCGCTAAGGAATGGTTGTGGTTGGTACTATGCTATTGGAAGAAGAGGACGGAAGTATTAACCAGGAGACCAGAAATTTTGGAACATTCAAAAGGGATCGTCGTGAGATGTGTGACTGGTTAAAATCTCATGATGTTGAGTTGGTAGTAATGGAAAGTACCGGAATATACTGGAAGAGTATATATACCAGTCTTGAGAAGGCGGAGATAGTGACGTATGTAGTCAATGCACGGCATGTCAAGAATGTTCCGGGAAGGAAAACCGATGTGAGTGACAGCCAGTGGTTGGCGGCATTGGCACGGATGGGTTTATTGAAATCCAGTTTTATTCCGATAAACGATTTGCGGGAGTTGCGAATAATCAGCCGTCAGCGAATGAAGTTAAATGGGACATTGGCATCCGAGAAGAATCGTTTGAGCAAGGTGTTGGACGATGCAGGTATTCGTTTGGGTGGAGTAGTAACTGATATTGATGGAGTATCTGCACGAGAAATTATAGACGGAATAATTTTAGGAACACCTGTCGAAGAAATGATGAATTTTGTCCGAGGCAGATTGAAGTCCAAGACAGATGATCTGAAGGCATGTCTTGATGAGGAACTGAGTCCGAGACATATATTTTTGTTGAAGAAACTGCAAAATCATATCCAATTTTTAAAATCTGAAATCGAGGCTTTTGATACCTATCTGTTTGCAGCGATGAGCCCGTATCAAAAACAGTGGGAGATACTGCAAACAGTGCCAGGCGTTGATAAAGTGGCAGCAGCGATTTTGATTATTGAGATTGGAATAGATATGGAACGATTTGGCAGTTCCGAACAGTTGAGTTCCTGGGCAGGTATGTGTCCTGGGAACAATGAAAGCGCCGGCAAACGGAAAAGTGGAAAAACACGCAAAGGAAATCAAGCTATTCGCAGTATTTTATGTGAAATTGCAAATGCTGCGCGTAGGACTAAATGCCAGTTCAAGGGCAAATACGAATCGCTTGTCATACGACGGGGGCACAAGCGAACGATAATTGCACTCGGACATAAGATGTTACGGGTCATATTTGTGATGCTGAAAAACATTAAACCGTATTTTGACCCTGATATCAATTACGAAGAGCTGATGGTCGGTCGTAATGCTCCTCGGTGGCTGCAAGCATTAAAGAAGTTCGGGTATCTGCCCCAAACAGCATAGCCGAATAGTTTTACCAAAAAATTCAAGTGTATAAACATAACCTGTTAAAGTTTTTAACAGTCGTAGGGATAGTTTATTCTAATTGAGGTGCATTTTCACGGTAAAACCAAAAAGCTTATCATCAAAAAAAACGGGCCGTATTTTTTCAAATACGGCCCGTTTCAAAACAGAACAATACGAAGTTATCGCATTATTTTCCAAACAGCTTGGAAATGGCTTCTGCCTGCGGATGTGCATAAATCAGAATCAGGGCGATAACGAGCGCATAAATACACAGCGACTCGATCATGGCCAGACCGATCAGCAGGGTAACCGTTACTTTACCGGATGATTCCGGGTTTCTGGCAATACCTTCAACAGCGGCTTTCAGGCCAAGACCCTGAGCAATACCGCAGCCAAAAGCGGCTACTGCAATACCAAAACCGGCGGCTGTAACGCATGCGATAAAAAACTTTAATGCTTCTGCTTCCATGAGATTCCTTTCCTCCTTTGTTGGATTAACGCTTAAGGGCTTCTTCCATTATCCCCGTACAGCGAAATCAGATTGATATGAATTCCTTTTTAAGGCTATAAAATGAGTTCTACCGCTATTCTACTGATTTCTGAATTCTGACTACTGCTGATCAATGGGCATGTTCCATGGCGCCCGTAAAATACATGATTGACAACAGAAAAAACACAAATGCCTGAACCAGGGCGACAAAAATGCCCAGTGCCATGATCGGCAGTGGTGCAAAAAAAGCACCGGCCAGTGCGAACAGAATACCCAGAACCAGTTCGTGCCCCATCATGTTTCCAAAAAGACGGAAGGACAGTGACAGAATTCTGGCGATATGTCCGATCAGTTCGATCGGCAGGATGATTGGAACCATCCACCAGACCGGTCCCATGAAATGTTTGATGTATTTGGCGCCATGATATTTTATGCCGATGATATGCGTAAAAACAACTACGGTCAGTGCGCAGGACAGGGTGGTGTTGAGACTGGCTGTGGGGGGAAAAAATCCGGGGACCAGTCCGATCAGATTGCAACTGAAGATATAGATGAAGATGGTTGCAATCAGTGGAAACAGCCATCGGCCTTCTTCACCGGTGACATCCACCATGAAATCCTCGATGCCGGAAAGGAGAATTTCAAAAACATTCTGGCCTTTGGTCGGAATGAGACTGATTCCCTTGGCGCCCAAGAAACCCAGAACGATCAGCAAAATCATGACCACCCAGGTATAAATGACATGGGGATACGCATGGGCAAAATGGGAAAGCCCGATCGCCTCGAAAAGTTTGACAAAAAATAGATATGGATGTGTCACCTTACATTGCCTCCTTGAAGAAAAGAAGTTTGGTTATTTCCCGCACTGTGGCCATCATGATACTGGCGACAACAACCGACAGTCCGATAAAAAGACCCAGAGGATGAACAAAATGCCCGGCAATCAGAATGAAAATGATGACCCCGCTGACTGTAAAGCGGAGATAGTATTTTGCAAGAATGATGTTATGCGATTGAATACATGGTGGGGCAAGCGACTTTTTGAGGGTTCTGGAAAGCAGATGAAAATTGACCGTAACGATCAGTCCGCCACAAACAATGCCGATGACCATTTCCGGGGTTGCGATCAACAGGCCTGCAACACTGGCGCCTGCAAAAAGCAACCAGTTTGCCCATGTAACGAACGTCAGGATGCGCTGTTGAATTTCGGTTTTATCCAAATCTGCCGCCATTGTTTTCCGTATTGATACCAAATGGAATGGATCAGTAATTTCTGCTTTTTCGAATCGCCAGACCGATGTTCCGGTATCCGGCGGCAATGCCAAGACATAAAAAAATCAGGGTCAGCCAGGGTGACATGTCAAAGCGTCTGTCCAGATAGATGCCGATAGCAAGCCCGATAAAAATGGACAGTGCGACAGAAAGGCCCAAACTGCTGTAATAGGCCAACTCTTTCAGGGATCGTCTGGTTTCACGCTTCATGACAAAGATCACATTCAGGACTGTTTGCGATTGATGAGAATGGCTGGCTCATTTAAGAAAAGATCACCTAACACAGGATGAGCGATCAGTCAATGTAAAAAAAAAGCGCAATCATTGTTTTAAAGGCTTTTTGGAACCGGTTTATCAATAATACAACGGGTTATGAAAAAAGGCAGTATTATAAAAAAATCGATGGCCATCACAGGACAATGGTTTGACTGTCGAACACCGGACCATCGATACAGGCATGAAAATACGGTGATCCAATTTCTGAAGGCGCAACCGCACACCCCAGACAAACCCCCATGCCGCACGCCATCATCGTTTCCAGGGACATCTGGCATTTCACCTGATATCTTTCGGCAATTCCGGCCACACAGGCCAGCATGCCTTTGGGCCCGCAGGCAATCAGCAAATCCGGCGGATCATTCTGTACCGCAGCTTCAAGCGGTGTTGTCAGTAGGCATTGGTCCCCATAACTGCCATCATCTGTTGTGACATGAACCGAAACACCCAGCGCAGAAAAATCCGATTCACCAATGACCTCTTCACGGGTCCTGCCCCCCAGAAACAGGCTGCATCGGGTAATTTCCCGGTTATTTTTTTTCAGTTGTCTGATCAGAAACATCATGGGCGCAACACCAACACCGCCAGCCGCCAAATACAGCCGCCGAACATCGACCGGTATTGAAAAACCATTTCCAAGCGGGCCAAACAGACTGATCACGTCATCCGTACCCACGCCAGCCAGTGTCTGCGTAAATTCGCCAACTACCTTATATAATATCTCGATACCCTGAACCGCGCCATCGGTTTCAACCAGCCGGTGAATGGAAAACGGGCGCCGGAGCAGCGGCGACTTCTGTCCGGGCAGATGCAGCGACACAAACTGGCCGGGTATTGCGTGACGGTATCGGGCATGGCAGCGTAAACCCAGCCGGTAATAATCAGACTGAACATGGGTGTTCCACAGGACAGACGCATCTTCCAGAAACATGTATCACTCCGACAGGAATAGGGGTTGCGGTCAGACGCCGCGCGTCGTATCTTCCGCTCTTCTCAGCTTCTTATCTTCACATCGTCTCATCGGTTATTCCAATGAGCGCCGCAAATCGTCCGGTTTGTTTTTCCCGCCGATAGGAAAAAAACAGGTCGGTTCGACATCGGGTACACAATCCGCTCTGTTGAATCCGGGTCCCGGGAACGCCGGCATCCACCAGTTGATCTTCTGTCATGGCCCAGAAATCAAAATGATTTTTCGGAAGGCGGTATCCCCACATCGCTTTGGGAATTTCCATCCGATAATTCACGAATTCTGAACAGCAGGGTCCAAGCGATGGTCCGATACCGGCAAGCATATCCTGTGGCGAGCATTGAAACCTCTCGATCATGGTTTGAATTGTTTTGCCCACGATATTACCGATACTGCCCCGCCAACCCGAATGGATGTTGGCGACAACCTGTTTTATCGGGTCGTATATCAGAATCGCCTGGCAGTCCGCAACCTGAATCATCAGGTTTTTTTGGGGCAATTGTGTCACCAGGGCATCGGCATCCGGCAATGGCGGCGATATGGGCAGGCTGTTCGCCGTCACCACAAAAACCGTCACCCCATGAGTCTGCCGGATAAAAACCATATCGGCATGCCCCATCTGTTCGGAAATCAGGCGCCGGTTCTTATGAACACGGTCCGGGTCATCGCCGTTACTCCCGGAAACATTCAAGCCCTGGTACGGCGGCAGACTGAAACCGCCCTGCCGGGTGAAAATTCCATGCCGAATATCTTTGTATGCCATCAGATGGGGGAACTGAAGCCAGGTCAAACCCTGATGGTGGTGATGGATCATGTGATTCATGGTGGGTCAGTTTGCCATAATCTGAAAAACACATCCAGTATTTTGTCTGCGGGATATGATTTTTAAAATTCAGCCGGACTGCCGACGTCTCAGTGCAAGCAATTGCTTGCACCTGCAAGAAAACAGTGACACCAGTTTAACCTTTTGAAATATCAGTGATTGGTTCAACGACATAGAAAAACCATATAAAAATATTGCATCCCGGTACAATACCCGCGGCCAGCAATCATGATTGATGTTTCCATATTATCAAAATGTTATCTAAATATTCAGATATACCATTTGATTGGCACAAAAATTGATAAGGGAAATTGCTGTGAATACACACGATCATTGTCGGATCAATCACCGCCATGCGTCAAAATGACTGACAAATGGTTCATCACGGCAACCACAACTACCGATCATCAGGAAATTTGTAACATATATGGCAACCATATTGATATGGGGTGATTCCCACGATTTCTGCACACTGGCAAGACGGGTTCTGGAAAAACAGAACCATCGGGTCATGGTGTTTACCCGGGCAAATGACGCAATCACCTGGGCGGGTCAGCACAATCCGGATCTGGCCATTCTGGATGCAAAAGAATCGGCTGCGTCCCTTGCCGTTCTTCAGGCACTGAAAAATCGGGTCAACCCGATTCAGATATTCATGACAACGATCGAATCACCATCATCAATTCAGGTTAAACACATGAAAGAGATGGGGGCTGAGGTATTTTTTTCCAGCCCCATCGATATTGATATTCTGGAGAAACGGGCATCTCATTTTTTGTATTCGAACAAAGGAGGTGACGACTGAAATTTTAATCGAATAACCGATGCTGTCATCTGAATTCTTTATTTGTATCAATTAAAACGCGCATTGCGTTCACCCAAAAAGGAGAAACAAACGTGAATCAGAACATGAAATATTTTATCATTTTTGCGGTACTGAGTTTTCTGGTTGCATCCCCATTGCTGATATCCGATACTGCTTATGCCGACAAACTGACGGACGCCATTGCAAAGACACCGGTCGGAACCGAAAAGGGGCAGATCGATACCAAGGCAGAACCCGGTTATCTGGGCATTCCAGGCGGACCCAAAGTCAATCTGGTTGTGGCATTCCTGTGGGCGATATGGGTTGGCTGGATATTCTCCACCGTCGGTGCGTTTGGCGGCATCATGGCAGGCGTTGGACATATCACCATTTTCAAGCTGGGTGCGTATGCCAGTTCGTTCCGCGAATCATCTCCCATGCTCAACAAGGTGGTTACGGACTCCATCCGGGTTTCCAATCAGTTTCTGGTCGGCATGAGCGCCCTGATAACCTCTATCAAATACTATCAGTTGGGCAGACTGGTGCTGCCCCTGGGTGTGGCTCTGGCTGTGGGTTCCATTTCAGGCAGCTATCTGGTTCCGCTTCTCACGGCAGGCAAGGTATCCTTCAAGGCCTATCAGGGGTATTTCGGTCTGTTTGTTCTGGTTCTGGGCTGCTGGATGCTGTATGAAACGACTCCCAAAGGACAGGCCAGCAAGAAAAAAGCCAAACAGGCTGCCGATGCCTTTGAAAAAACCATGAAAGAACAGCGGGCCGGTGCCAATGTGGATATCAAAAGTCTGGGTGTCAAGGTCACCAGTTTTACGGCAAGCAAGTTCAGTTTTACGTTTTATGGTGTGGAATTTTCGTTCAATCCCCTGTATCCGGTCCTGGGCGGGTTTGTCATCGCCTGCATTGCATCGTTTATCGGTGTGGGTGGCGGGTTTCTTTTGGTCCCCTTTCTGACCAGCATATCCGGTCTCCCCATGTTTCTGGCTGCCGGCACATCGGCCCTGGCGGTCCTCATCGGCATGATCACCAGCATTTTCAGTTATCTGCAGCAGGGTGTCATTGTTCACTGGTCCCTGATCGGCCTGGAGATGGTCGGTATCGTTGTCGGTTCACTGGTCGGCCCCATGACCCAGAAATACATTTCGGACAAATGGCTGAAACGTCTTTTTATCTTTCTGGCATTTTACACAGGAATCGATTATTCCCTCAGAGGATTTTTTGGAATCCGCCTGATCGGTTAATTCGGAATAATTCGGTTTTCCATTCAGCAATATCCGGCAGGCTGCTTTCTCAGAATTGATGTGCAGCCTGCCGCAAACATTACATATTGGGATAAATACCATGCATGGCTTCAATGCAGTTCTCTTGATGATGGATTCTTTTCTGATCATTCCTTTCAGACTGCCGGAAAATCCCATTGCCGGTTTTTTCCTGGGTTCGCTGTCACTTTGTCTGGTATCTTCGATCACTGGCGGCTATCTGGGTCTTGCTTTCTCTTTTTTAAACAAAAACCACTCCCGACGTCTGAAAAACGAAACGGTTTCCATGCACAACCTCTCCATCAAAGCCATTATGGCCGGAGACAAAGCCAGCTACACCGGCTGCAACAAGCTGGCCAACGAGGCATTTGGCCGCTATTTCTTTTCCCAGTTCGGTGAAGGGGCCGCCATGCTGCTGCCGGTTGTTTTTGCCGTGGCCTGGATGCAGAGCCGGTTTCAGGATGTCAGTTTTCCGTTACCGGTTTATGTGCCCGGACTTGGGCAATCCGTTGGTTTTTTGTTCATTTTTATCTTAATTTATATTCTCAGCCGTATGGTCGTACGACATGTCCAGCATCATCTGCCGTTTGTGGAAAAATTGAACCGGGCAATCCGTTCATCCGACAGTACGGAAACCATGATCGGTTTTCCGGAACTTCCTGGAAAAACAATCGACGCCCAACCGGTTCATCCGTTCGTTCCGGCGTCTGCCCGCACGAACCCAACCTGATAAAAAATCACCAGTTTATCTGGAGGATAGATAAAAATATGGAAAAAGAAGTTTACAGTTTATGTTTCATGTGTTCGGTCCGTTGTCCGATCAAGGTTCTGGTCAAAGACGGTCAGGTACAATGGATAGAAGGAAATCCCCATGTACCGGGTATGGAAGGCAGTCTTTGTCCCAGAGGGGCTGCGGGCATTTCTTTGCTGTATGACCGGGAACGACTGCAGTCGCCCCTGATCCGTGAAGGCGCCCGCGGAGAAGGCAAATGGCGAAAGGCGTCCTGGAATGAAGCCCTGGATTATGTCGGCGAGAAACTCAATGGCATCATGGATGAATATGGACCACAGAGCGTGGTCTTTGGAGAACGGGCCAATCTGGCCTCCCCGATCAGCAAAACCTTCATGAAGGCGATCGGCTCCCCCAATTATTTTTCCCATGACGCCCTGTGCAAGGGGTCGGTCAATACGGCATGCCGAAGCCTGTTTGGTTATACCGATGCCCAGGTCGGCATCGATTACAAAAACACCCGGCATATTGTCCTCTATGGACGGAATATTTTTGAGGCCATTTCTGTAAAAGAAGTCAACAACCTGATGGATGCGCTGTCTGCAGGCGCCAAAATGACCTATATCGACCCCCGGGTGTCCATTACGGCGACCAAGGCAAACCGATACTGGATGATTCGTCCGGGAACCGATCTGGCGCTGAATTATGCCCTGATGCATGTCATTTTGGATCAACGGCTTTATGATGCGGCATATGTCGAACGCTGGGTTCACGGTTTGTCCGAACTTCAGGATTTTGTCAGGCCCTACACACCGGAGTGGGCGGAACAGGAAACCGGAATTCCCGCATCGGAAATCGAAGCCCTTGCCAGAGAAGTCAGCAAAGTCAAACCGGCGGTCATTTTTCATTATGGTTATCGGGGCGCGCATCATGAGTATGAAGTGTATCTGAGAAGATCCATTTTGATGTTGAATGCCCTGATGGGCAGTGTCGAAGCAAAAGGTGGCATATTTTTCAAGAAAGGTCCGGGGGCTTTGGGGAAAAAACCGGCCCTGAAACTGAATGAACAGGTCGCCTTGCCCAAAATTGAGGCCATCCGGTTTGACAAGGTTGGCACACCGGACTTTCCGCTACCGGACCCGGCGCATGGTGTCCCCCAGATTCTGGCACATGCCATCTCGCAGGAAGATCCGTATCCCATCAAGGCCATGATCGTCAACCGACTGGATCCCCTCAAATCCATTCCGGATTCCAACGGACTGAAAAAGGCGATGGAAAAACTGGATCTGATCGTGACCATCGATGTCAATTACAGTGATATTGCCTGGTATTCGGATGTCATTCTGCCCGAATCCACCTATCTGGAGCGAACCGACTGCGTTCAGCAGGCCAACGGTTTGAAACCGCAAATGTTTCTGCGCAAGCAGGCGGTGGCGCCGCGCTATGATACCCGGGAAGCCGCGATCATCATGAAACAGATTGCCGAGCGAATCGGATTGGGACATCATTTTCCCTATGAGACGATGGATGAGCTGGTTGACTGGCAACTGGCGCCAACCGGTTTTACCCAAAAGGACTTTGATGCCAAGGGTTTTGTGGCTTATGGAAAAGACCAGATATTCTGGGATCGCAAAGACGGTATTCAGTTCAAGACACCTTCCGGCAAAATCGAGTTCAAATCGTCCCTTCTGGAAAATGTCGGCTTTTCATCCTTTCCGGCTTACAAACCCGCTCCGGAATTGTCCGATAACCGGTTTCGCCTGACGGTTGGCCGGGTTGCGCTTCACACCCATGTTTCGACCCAAAACAATCCCTATTTAAACGAACTGTTTCCGGAAAATGTGCTGTGGATCAATTCCGGCCGGGCCAAAGCACTGGGTATTCAGAAGGATGATATGGTAGAGGTCGCCTCATCGTGTGGATCCGGCGCCATCAAGGCCTTTGTCACGGATCTGATTCATCCGGATGCGGTTTTTATGGTTCACGGATTTGGTCATGAAGCCAAGCTGTCCACCCGCACGTATAACAAAGGTTTATCGGACAGTGTTCTTCAGGAAAATATTACGGACCGGGTTGGCGGCAGCCCTGCACTTCATGACACGTTTGTCACCGTGAAACGCGTCCAATAAGAGGTCATCATCATGAGCAAATACTACCTGTTTCAAGATAAAAAAAAATGTATCGGATGTCACAGTTGCGAAGTACAGTGCAAAAGCAATAAATCATTACCGCCAGGCCCCCGGCTCTGCCAGATTATCACCGTCGGTCCCAAAATGATCAATGGACTGCCCAGGGCATCCTATGTGTTCATGCCCTGTTTTCACTGCGAAAACCCATGGTGTGTTGCGGCCTGTCCCACGGGCGCCATGCAGAAACGCACCAAAGATGGCATTGTCTTTATTGATCACAACCTGTGCGTGGGCTGTAAGGCCTGTATCACGGCCTGCCCCTGGGGCGCCCCCCAGTGGAATCCGGAAATCGGTAAAGTTGTCAAATGCGATTACTGCAAGGATCGTATCGATGTGGGGTTGAAGCCTGCCTGCGTCACGGTCTGTACATCTCATTGCCTGGATTTTGGCGTGGCCGAAGACCTGCCAAATCTCAGACGGGAGCGGCATGCCATGGCCGTGGCCGGGCTGGAGTAGTCTGGTTATCGGGTTGTCTGCATGCCGGTTGGACGGACTGTTCAACCGGCATGCTTTCGTGTTCCTGCATTTTTATGCATGTCCTTTTGAACTGCCAAACAGCCAATTCACAAATTCTATAGCTCAAGGAAACCGTTATGTCCGACAGCAGTTGCCCGGTCAACAGCACCATTGTGGAACTGGATTCCACCATTCAATCCGGCGCATTGAAGATACCCAGAAGCAGACGTCTGGCAGAAGAAATTCTGGATTTACTGAATGATGTGGCATGGGGCAGGGCCGGAGATGACCATGTATCTGCAATCGAGTCTCTTGCTCTCGAAATGGCGGGTAATATCGCGGACGACACGTCCCGGAACGTTGGAAAGCGCATCACCGATGCTGTCAATGATAACCGGGAAGTATTTGAAAGCCATGTCAAAACACATAACTGTAAAACCGGCGCCTGCGTCAAACTGGCGCCTGCGCCCTGCCAGATGACCTGCCCGGCCGGACTGGATATTCCGACCTATGTCACCCTGATTGGTCTGGGCCGGGATGCGGAAGCCATCGATGTCATCCGTCAGGATTGTCCATTCCCCTGGGTCTGCGGTCTGGTTTGCACCCGACCCTGTGAATACATGTGTGTTCGGGGACGCATGGACTCGCCAATTTCCATCAAGTTTCTGAAAGCCTTTGCTGCGGAACGGGCCATGAGCTGGCGACATTACCGGAATCCGGAAAAAGCCGATGACAAGGGGCAGAAGGTGTGTATTATCGGCGCGGGTCCTGCAGGTATGAGTGCGGCATATTACCTGGCACTCAAGGGATATGGTGTCACCATCATCGAATCTCTGCCCACGGCCGGCGGCATGATCATGGTCGGCATTCCCCGGTATCGCCTTCCCCGCGAGGTCATTGACCGGGAAGTGGCCATGCTGGAGGAACTGGGCGTCCAATTCCGGTTTGACACGGCATTCGGCAAGGATGTGACGCTGGATGAACTGAAAGCCGACGGGTTTTCCGCCTTCTTTTTTGCCATTGGCGCGCATAAATCATTTCAGTTGAATATTCCGGGCGAGCATGACTTTCCCCAGGTGCTTCAGTCCATTGATTTTTTGAAGCATGTGGCCCTGGGCAACCGGCACAAACCCGGGAATAAAGTGGTTGTCATCGGCGGTGGCAATGTGGCCATTGATGCGGCCAGAACCAGCCTTCGCCTGGGCAGTGACGAGATTACCATGGCCTATCGGCGGACCCGATCTGAAATGCCTGCCGACATCGAGGAAGTGGAACAGGCGGAAGAAGAAGGCATCCAGATCAGCTTTCTGACCATACCTGCCGAAATTATGGGTGAAAATGGCCGGGTGACCGGTCTTCGCTGCATCCGGGCCAAAATGGTTACCCAGGAAGGCAGCAACCGGATGATTCCGGTTCCGGTTGAGGGCAGCGATTTTCTGATCGAAGCCGATGCCATTATTTCCGCCATTGGCCAACAGGTCAATCATGACTGTCTGGAATCGCTAAATGATCTGAAATGGACCCGGCGCAACACGATCGAGGCCAACACCGTCAGCATGGAAACATCTGTTCCCGGCATTTTTGCCGCAGGAGATGCCGTAACAGGCCCGGCCACGGTCATCGAGGCCATTGGCGGTGGAAAACGCGCGGCACTGGCCATTGACCGGTATCTTTCCGGTATTCCCCAGCCCAAACTGCCATCTGTTCCGGTCCGGCGGGGACGTATCGACTGGCTGGAAATCCCGGCCACCACAAAAATGATTCTCAAACGGCCCCATATGTCGGTTTTGAATATTGACAGGCGGCGAACCACATTTCAACAGGTGGAACTGGGATATACCGAAAACATGGTCCGGGAAGAGGCGAGGCGGTGCCTGCGGTGTGACATCTGTATCCGGTGCGGCAAATGTGTTGAAATCTGCCGGGACAAGATGGGAATCGAAGCGCTGAAAATGGGATACATCAACTTTGACCATCCCGGCCCGACCGATTTCAGAATCACGGCGGAACGGTGCATTCTGTGTGGCGCCTGCGCAGCCAACTGCCCGACCCACGCCATGAGAATGGAAGATCGCAATGGTGAAAGAACCCTTTCCCTGTGTGGCACCATTCTCAACCGGCAAAAGCTTCACTACTGTGACAGTTGTGGCGCAGTGATGGGGGTTGAACGCTATCTGGATTATATCCGGAAAAAGACCGTGACGGTCAGTAAAACCACGGATAATCGGCTGCTGTGCATGGCGTGTGCCAGAAAACAGTCTGCACACTCCGGCGATGAACTGGTGATGCCGCCCGGTCGTTCACATTAAAGAAAGTTACTGCATAAGACATTCAGGTATAAGCAGCCATCGGACCATGAGCCTGCTTCTCATTACTCAGGACTCAAACCTCAATACGGTTCATTACCGACTACCGACAAGGAGACCAGGCATGACATTTCGAAGAGGCCAGAAAGTGGAAGTGTACCAGAAATCCCAGGATGAAATGTGGCAATCCTACATGGATGAATTTGTCGGTATTCATGGCATAGTCACTGATCCGGACACCAACATCAATGATCCGGATGCGCTTGTCGAAGTCAGTCTGAATGGTAAAGGCACTTTCAGGCTGCCGCAGGATTGCATCCGGCTGCTGGAAGAATAACTGCTGAAGGCTGAAGGGAGAATTTCATGATAACCATTACTGTCGATGGTCAATCGATTGAAACCGAAGAAGGACTGAGTGTTCTGAAAACCCTCAGGGCCAATCAGATTGCCATACCATCATTATGCTATCATCCGGCCCTCAAACGCCCTATTGCATCGTGTAAATTATGTGCAGTCGAGATGATCAACGGCAACGGGTCGGGTAACGGACGAAAGGTCATGCTGTCCTGCGCCCTGAAAACAAAACCCGGCATGGTGATTGATACCTGTTCCCAGGCTGTAAAAGAGGCCCGCACGAAAGCCATCAATGAACTGCTGGCGCTTGCCCCGCAATCCGAAGCGTTATTGCAGCTTTCCCGGCAATATGGCATGGAAACCACCCCGCCTCCGGATGGCTGCATCCGGTGCAGGCTGTGCGAACGGGTCTGCCAGGAAATTGTCGGAGCATCTGCACTCAAACTGATAAAAACGACTGGGAAAAGCGAAATCATGCCGGTTGAGGGCAACTGTATCGGCTGCGGCACCTGTGTCAATATTTGTCCCACCAAAGTCATTCGAATTGAAGATCATGAAAATGTCAGAACGATCAAAATCCGGGATGACATCATCGGCATGCATCCGCTTCTGCGATGTGAAGGATGCGGCGCGCTTTTTGCCACGCCCCGGTTTCTGGAACACATCCATAACCGGACCCTGCCCCATCCGGATATCAAGGAACATCATCAGTATTGCCCGTCCTGCGCCAAACTTTTTCGAAAACTCCCTTCCATCATCTGATGTTGTCAGACGCATTCGGCAGGTTTCCCTGATCTGCCGAATGAATACCTTCCTTTAGCGTTATCACATTCATCCCCAATTTGCGGTTTCACAAATCCAGTCAATCCGGTTAAAATTCTCTTGACAAAGACCAATACCTTACAGTATTTGATTGACCCATGATGAAAAGAATGACTGCCCATAATCTGTTTAACTCGGTCAACTGGTGGTGGCCCATCGGGCAGGCTTGCCGCTGCGTATAGCAAATCCCTATCGTCACAACACCCAAAGCCTGCTCCTGATTAACAATCGGGAGCAGGCTTTTTTTTGCTTTTTTCCAGTAAACTTAAAACCAGTCAAAAAAGGAGAAAACGGTATGAGATGTCGCAACATTCTGCTGAGTGCAGATGAAATGCCCAGGCAATGGTACAACATACTGGCGGATATCAAAATGAATCCTCCGCTGGGCCCGGATGGGAACCCCATATCGCCGGATGCCCTGGCGCCGGTTTTTCCCATGAACCTGATCGAACAGGAAGTCAGTACCGACCGGTGGATCGATATTCCCGAACCGGTTCTGGATGTACTCAACATCTGGCGGCCATCCCCGTTAACGCGAGCCTTCAATCTGGAAAAAGCACTGAATACACCCGCCCGCATCTATATCAAAAACGAGGGGGTCAGTTCTCCGGGCAGCCACAAACCCAACACTGCCGTGCCCCAAGCATACTATAACAAGATTTTTGGCATTGAACGCCTGACAACGGAAACCGGAGCCGGACAATGGGGCAGCGCCCTTTCCTTTGCCTGCAATCAATTTGGCCTGGAATGCAAGGTGTTCATGGTTCGGATCAGTTTTGACCAAAAACCGTATCGAAAAGCCATGATGGAAACATGGGGCGGCAAATGCATCCCCAGCCCGAGCATGGAGACCCGGGCAGGCAGGGATGCTCTGGAAAAAAATCCGGACACGCCTGGCACGCTGGGGATTGCCATCAGCGAAGCCGTAGAGGCGGCTGTCAGCGACCCCACCGGCAAGACCCGCTATTCTCTGGGGAGTGTGCTGAATCATGTCATGCTGCATCAGACCATCATCGGACTGGAGGCAAAAAAGCAGTTTGAAAAAATCAATGAGTACCCGGACATCGTCATCGGATGCGCCGGTGGCGGCAGCAATTTTGCCGGCCTGGCATTTCCCTTTGTCCATGACAAGATCAATGGTAAAAACATAGAAATTTATCCGGTGGAACCCAAAGCCTGCCCCACCATGACCCGTGCGCCGTTTGTATATGATTATGGCGATACATCCCGATATACGCCCCTTCTTCCCATGTACAGTCTGGGACACGACTTTGTTCCGCCGCCCATTCATGCCGGCGGTCTCCGGTATCATGGCATGGCGCCCACGGTCAGCCAGTTGATTGTTGAGGGGTTGATCACACCCAAATCCGTCAGCCAGACGGATGCGTACAAGGCCGGGTTGTTATGGGCCCGAACCGAAGGATTCATTCCGGCCCCGGAAACCACCAATGCCCTGGCCCAAGTGGTGATCGAAGCAGAAAAGGCTCGGGAAGAAGGAAAGGAAAAAGTGATTGTGGCCAGTTTCAGCGGTCATGGCCTGCTGGATCTGGGTGCCTATGAAAAATTTCTGTCCGGCCAGATTTCAGATGTTGTTCTGGATGAAGCTGAAATTGAAAGGGCCTCCAAGACATGCGCCGGCCATCCCGAACCCCGGATTCTGTCGAGCCGCAAATCATGACAGAACACATTCCAGACCTGCAGCGGCGTTGTCCCCGACTGGGCGGGCCGGTACCATTTGGTTATTGCCTGGATGCGGGTGAGGACGGCCTGCCCTGTTTCAGCATGTGTGACTGCTGGTGGGAAGAGGTTGATGTAGTTGAGTTTCTCAAAAACAGATTGTCGGCCGATGCGTTTGAAAAGCTGATGGGGCGTCGGCCGGTTCCAAAAATTTCCGGTTTGCTTCAGTTGATCGAGCAGGCGCAGAAAAGGAGCCATAACGATGATTAACCGTCTGACTGCATACACCATGATCGTTTGTTTGTACACCTTTTCCCTGGCGTTTGCCGGCGGATCCGGCGCCTATTTTCTGGCCTATTCCAATTTTTATTCCGCAGACCAGTACAAGGACAACGATGGAAACGATTATGCGTCCGGCCCATTGGCAGATGTTGAAATCAATGTCTGGGCCAATGTGCTGCGATTGTTGCATGTTACAGACCTCCGGATTCTGGGCGGTAATTAAAAAAGGTAAACCCCCGGCTTTGCCGGGGGACTCACAGAGTTTGACATTTCCGGGATTCTTTTTTGCTTTGCCCCTGTGAACCGTAAAAAGTTTCCAGCAAGGGATGCATCAAATTGAGAATATTCCTATTTAGTGTTTGAACGAAAACGCCTGTTCAGATGAAATTCGAATATCGAAATCCGAAATTCGAAACAAATTCAAAATTCAAATGTCTGAATGACCCAAACGATCTGCCAGGCAATGCGCCGTTTTGAACAGTTGGGTTTGTTATTTGGGGAATTGTTTCGGAT
>DFZE01000277.1 GCA_002382065.1 Desulfobacteraceae bacterium UBA4064 | reverse complement strand
TTGTCAAGTGTCTGGAGGGGTGGGTCGTCGGAATGATCGGACACCGCTTCGGGCAACCCTCATCCCAAAAAACAATCCTGGCGCTGGGAGCCGGTACAATTGTTCTGGTTCTGGGATATTTTGTTTTTGAAGCCATCGGGTATCCGATTCTCGCGATCGCCATACCCTTTTTCGGGGTTACCGATCTTCATGCCGCCATTGCAGAAATCGGTCCCAATCTGCTTCAGGGTCTCATCAGTTCTGTCCTGGCATTTGGTGTCTGGAAAATTCTGGGCAAAAAAGACCGGCAATAACAATTTATATCTTTTCAGATAGTGATTTTTGGAAGGCAGCCGGGAGGGAATAGGCCTTTTTGTCGACCATCCCCGACCGATAACGCACTCAAAATCTTTATCTGGAAAGCTATAGCTGTCTTACGCCAGACGCCAGTTAAAGGCAGACTGACGGATATCGATCTCGGCCTGTTTCAAAATCTCCGGCACAATATCGGTCCAGCCCAGAGGCATGATATGAACGCCCTGGACCAGATGTTTGATGCTCCGGATGAAACGGGCCGTCATTTCAACGGCTTTTTTCCTGCGGTCCAGTTTGTTGACCGAGGCGATTTCATCGATCCAGGACTGGGGAACCTGAATGCCGGACACATTCTCGTTCATGAATTTTCCCATCAGCGGAGATTTCAGCACCACCACCCCGGCCTGAACCGGCGCACCAAAGGGGGCCGCCTTTTCCATGAACCGCTCCAGCAGATCCGCATCATATACGGCCTGACTCTGAAAGAATTCCGCACCGGCATCCACTTTTTTCTTCATCTTCATCAACTGGAGTTCCAGCGGAACAAAATTGGGGTTGACGACAGCCCCATACGCCATGTCCGGCGGATTTTCGATTGAATTTCCGGCAATATCCTTTCCGTTTCGCAGACCCATGGCCATATGGATCAACTGGACCGAATCCAGGTCAAACACGGGTTTGGCCTCCTTGTGATCCCCGAGCTGGATATGATCCCCGGTCAACAGGAGCACATTGTCGATGCCCAGGGAGTAGGCGGTCAAAATGTCACTTTGAAGCGCAATCCGGTTCCGGTCCCGGCAGGTCAGTTGATAAATGGGCTCGATGCCCCGTTCCTTCAGTCCGATGCTGGCCGCCAGAGACCCCAGCCGCATGACCGCAGACTGGTTGTCCGTCACATTGACCGCATGCACATAATCCTGCAAAAACCGGGCTTCTTTTGAACAGGATGGATCGATGTTCTTGTCCCGGGAAACCGCGCCCTTGACCGGTCCGACCTCTCCGGTGACAACAAAGACGCCTTTATTGTACAAACTGGTGACTTTCATATAAATTCTCCTGGTATCTGTCGATGGTGGAAACGACCCGAAATCAGTTCATTTCCCGGCTCTCACTGCTCATATCTGATTATTGACCGTTACTTTTCCAGCCTGGGAGCAGAATGTGGCTTCATGCGGACTGACCTTCAGGGTCCGGGGCCGGCTCCATCTGGCATGATTTTTGGGTTTCTGATACGGTTCCAGCAGATCCAGCCGGCCCAGTTTCTTGAGCCGCTCATATATCAGAACCCATCCGCAGGGTCTTTCCTTGTCAACCTCGCAATACCCGTTTTCCGCGCCGCCGCAGGGACCATTCAGCAGTTGTTTGGAACACAGGGTCATGGGGCACAGGCCTCCGGTATATTCAATGACGCATTCGCCGCACAGGGAACAAAACTCCTGAATATCGCTTTCAGAAATGGTTTCACCCCCAAAAATGGTATCGCATCCCGGATGCACCATGCCGCCGTCGGTGGCATCGATGACCGTATGAACGCCCTGACCACATCCCAGCACCAGAAAGGAATCCGCCTGTGCCGTCTGATCGGCATAATCCTTCTGCAGCACCTTCCGGGTGTGATCGAGCTTGCATAATGACATGCCCTGGGGACCCGGAACCGTATATCCCACAACCGCGATGTCCCGCTCGATCAGTCGCCTGGCCATGGCTTTGGTTTCTTCCTCGCCGCCCGAATGACATTTCCAGGCGCAGTTGTTGCATCCCACCACAAACACCTTTTCCTCGGGCTGAATGTGACGGATGATTTCTTCTATCGGTTTTTGAATTGTTGCGTGCACAATATCCTCCATTGATACCAGTTCATTTTTATTCAAAAAATCGTTTTGAATGCGTAATCGAAGCCGCCTCGAACGCATCATACAGCAGGCGCAGGCGGTCATTGGCAATGGCGATCTTCTGCTGTATTTCCCTTTTTTCGGCATCGACCGGATAACAGGCCAGACACCGTTCATACCGGCTGATTTTTTCGGAGTCGGTGACGGCAAAGTTGACCATCAGAAACAGGGTCTGACGGGCCTGATTGGCAAAATGCTCCACTGCCGAAACTCTTTCCAGTGATGGTTCCACAATGAATTTTTGTCCCTCTTTTGCAACCCGGATAATGTCGTGGATCGTTCTGGGCGTGCCGGGTTCGTCATGGCTGTCTTCAAACTTGACCATCATTTCATCCAGCGAAAACAGCCGTTTGTCGACCGGTATGCCAACCTCGTCCAGTTTGTGGTAGTCGCGCTGCAGATACCGGTTGGCAATCATGACCGCCTGGGAGACATGCGGACACAGATTATGCGGACATCCCCGGGAATAGCATTTTCGAAAGGCATATTCCTGACCATTGACCGTCCCGGTGAACTGGCAGACAAAAATATGGGCCTGAAACGGATTGTTCTGGTGCACAAAGTCAACCGGCACAATTTCAAAAGCCGTCTGACAGGTCACCGCCGCGCCTTTCAGTTTCGATTCCAGCAGATCGGTCACCCGTCCGGGTGGGAAACTGGACATATTCATGATTGTCCCCCCTTTTTTAAAACACAAACACCGCATTCGATTCCATGGCTTCCAGATTGACTTTGCCACCCGCCGTCAATTCCGCACCGTCGATCATATCCGCTTCGGTGATATTCCGCTCCTTGATACAGGGCACACACACCCACAGCTTTCCGCCCTGATCCATAAAATCCTTCATGAGTTTTGACATGGGCGGGAATCCGCCACCCTTTACCATATGGTCGGCATACCCTTTTTGCGCCAGATACACCCCATTGCTTTGAAGGCAGACCGTCGCCCCGATATCCATGGCAAGGGCCGCATTTCCCAATACAAAGGGCACTGATGCTTTTTCCGGACTTTCGGCGGCGCAGGTCAGCAGGTAAAAGATTTTTTCGGTTTTTTCTTCCATGATGGTTCTCCCTTTGAAATTTCAAATTTGAAATTTGAGATGATTGAACAGATGCCGACAATCAACCATTGATTCCGGCGGCAATGACATTTGCCAGATCTTCGACGTTTGCACCGGCTTTTCTCAGGTTCCCGAGGCAGATCGGGCACATGGCCACAATGGGTTCACCGGTGGATTTCAGCTCATCGATCCGTTTGCGGACAATCTGGTCAGACAGTTTCGGGGATATGGATTCTGCGGGCCCGCCGCAGCAACTGGTAAAGGAACCCGAGTTCCGGACATTGACACAGTCAATCCCCATATTGGACAACACCCGGCGGGGCGTATCCGAAACCGCCAGATACCGGCCGTAAAAACAGGGATCATGCAGGGTCACCCGCCTTGTTCCATTATGGCTGTGCAGATTGATCAATTCAACATACGGGGTGACGTCGAATTCGGCCTCCACATATTTGGGAAAAAGCACCTTCAGGGCATAGGTGGTATGCGGGTCCACGGTAATCAGCTTCCGGATGCCGGCTTTTTTCAATTTGGCTGCCACATACCGGGCATGCTGCACAAAAGCATCCTGATCCCCCAGATCGTACAGCAGGACCCCGCTGTAATCATCCAGCTCCGGCCGGTAAAAAAAACTGACCCGTGATGCGGCAAGAATGCGGACGATATTCTGCAAAATGGCATTGTATTTCCGTTTTTGGGAGCCGGGTGTCAAAAGGGCCAGGCCCAGTCCGGACAGATAACCGGGCATGTACCGGGCATACCGAAGATATTGGCTCCAGTCCGAATCTTCAAACCGGGCCAGATAATCCGTGGATGTTTCGATATAGGGCACAAACTGATACATCAGACCGGTAAACAGCATGGCCTCCCCTTTTTGTGGGGGATGAAGGTCCTGATGCCACGAATTCACCAGAAATTTGGGTATGCCAAAGGGATTGCGGGTCATTCGGACATTGGCGCCAATGACATCAATGATATCTTTGGGATTGTACATGGTCAGGATCTCCTCCAGTTTGCGACAACATACCGTTTCAGGCTCAGAATGATCTCGCCCGGATTGGCGCCTCTGGGGCAGGTCTGGGTGCACAGGCCGCAATGCAGGCATTGCCAGAGATCCCGGGAGTGTTCCAGTATCCGGTCTTTGGCGCCGATCTGGACATACCGGATGATTTTTCGGGGAAAATGGTCCGATACCAGCGGACAGATTGCCGCACAGGTCCCGCAGTTGAAACAGGCCGCGGCGACATCTTCTCCGAAGGGCTTCATATCTTCGATAAACGCTGTTTCAATCCGTGCCATGAGCATCTCCTTTGGCCGGCGCCAATGCATACCGGTAATAACTGTCGTCTTTTTCCGCTTCGACAATCTCGCCATATTTTTTCATGGCAGACACATACCATAACACCAATTCCGCTCCCATACCGGTTGCCAAAGCCATTTCCGGAACCGTGCAGGCCGTGCCGGTCAGAACGCCCCGTATGGCTTTTAACGCTTTTTTCTGTTCCCGGACCCGATCCGTCGCCGGTTCGATCATGTCTTTGCGTGCCCGGCGCAGGGCTTTCAGGTCTTCTGTTTTTTTGGGTTTGTTTGCATCATCCATTAGAATTGCCTCGTTCGTTAACAGGACATAAAGGACATCAATGTCGGAAAGGACGGCTGGCTGTTACGCTGTCACCGCATCGCTTACAATTCTGTCCACCATGGCCTCGTATTGACTCAGGGTCCATCCGGCGATATTGATGGCATTTTCCGGACAGACACCCACGCACGCCCCGCATCCCAGACACAGTGCCGGAGACACCTGGGCCCGTTTGACAGCCTGCCCGCTTGTCATATCAATCAGGCAGAGGGCCCCGTCCCGGATACATGCCGCGACACAGTCGCCACACCCGTTGCACCGGTCCAGATTGACCTCGGCAACAAACGGGTCCAGTTCGACATAGCCTTTACCCAGAATCGCGGCCGCCTTGGCGGCTGCGGCGCCTGCCGCATTGCAGGCTTCACCGATATCCATCGGGGCCTGGCAGGTTCCGGCCAGAAGAATTCCGGAAACCGGGAGTTCGACCGGCCTCAGCTTGGGATGGACCTCCTGTAAAAACCGGTCCGCGCCAACCGGAAGCTTCATTTTTTCGATCAGATCGGTAATGGTGTTGGGCTCGATTCCGGTGGACAGCACCACCATATCCACCGGGGCCTCGATTTCCTCACCAAATGTCAGCACGTCCCTGACGCGGACACACAGGGGGTAATCAAGGGTCGTATCCGAATTTTGGTTGACCTCAGGCGCATCGTCCGCTTCAAACCGGAAAAAAATCACCCCGTTCCGGCTGGTCTCATCATACAGTTCTTCATGACCCCGGCCATAGGTTCGGATATCCCGGTAAAAATCATAGACCCGTGTACCCGGAAAGGTTTGACGGATGGTATTGGCCGCGTTCAGGGTTGCCGAACAGCAGGTCCGCGAGCAGTATTCATTCAGTCGTCCGTCTTCATCCTCGGGATGGATTCCGGGTATTTGCCGGCTGCCCACACAATGAATCATGGCCAGACTGCGGATTTTCCGTCCATCCACTTCCAGCAGACTGCCGGTCGCGCCGGGTTTGACCATGCGTTTGATCAATTCCGGAAGGGTCAACACCTCCGGGAAATCGCCATAACCGTATTCTCCGGTTCGGGGAACATACGACCGGAACCCGGTTGCCAGCACAATGACCCCGGTTTCAATGGACATTTCTTCCGCCGATACCGGGGTATCCTTTGCCAGAATTCCGGCGAATGGCACAAATTCTCCGGGTTTGAACCCGGTCAGATCCACCCCGTTGCCACACCCCGGACAGCAGGATTCCAGCGGCTTTTTTTTGATTCCCAGCCGGAAATTGCCGACATATCCCTCACAGGATTCCACGGTGGCACAGGTATGCACCGTAATGGCAGGATGATCCAGAATCTGCCCGGCAAAGGTACACAGCAAATCCCGGGCCAGATCCCCGGTGGGTACAATCCGGTCCAGGCAGGCCATCTGCCCGCCCAGAAACGGTTTCTTTTCGATCAGCGTCACCGCGATACCCCGGTCTGCCAGATCTTTTGCGGCCCG
>DFZE01000069.1 GCA_002382065.1 Desulfobacteraceae bacterium UBA4064 | reverse complement strand
GCAAAGTGCGAAATGTAAGTTATAAGCAATCCATCCTTGAAATCATTTTTTGATGAAGCTGTTTTTCAGGCTTACGAGCTGGCGGTTCTTTACGCTGCTGCTGAAACCGGGCTATCTGAATCCGCCTTTCCGGAATCTTGTCCATACACCATAGAGCAGATCATGGGAGAATATGGACTTTCAGAAAAATAATTTCGCGTGCGTTATCGGTCGGGGATGGGCGAGAAAAGGCCTATCCCCTCACTGCTGCCTTGCGAAATTATTTTTCTGAAAGTCTATTGATTCACAGTTTGGGGATAGTCCGGGCGTCATGAACCTAAATGACAAATAAAAGAGGTGGGCGCATGAACAATTTATACGAACAGGATTTTTATCAGTGGACAATCCAACAGGCAAACCTGTTAAAGGCCGGGGCGCTGAGTCAGCTTGACATTGAAAATCTTATCGAGGAAGTGGAGAGTATGGGCAGATCGGAAAAGCGTGAACTGGTAAACCGGCTTACGGTATTGATAACCCATCTTCTAAAATGGGATTGTCAACCGGAACGAAGGGGGCGAAGCTGGGAATTGATGATCAGGGAACAGCGCTTGCGGCTTTCAAAACATTTGAAAAACAATCCCTCACTCAAACCGGTTTTGGAGGAATGTATTGCAGATGCCTTTGAATTGGCTGTTGTTAAAACCATGAAGGAAACCGGTTTTTCTGAAGCCACCTTTCCGGAATCCTGTCCATACACCATAGAGCAGATCATGGGTGAATAAATTCGCAATTTGGGGATAGTCCGTAAGGAAATTTTGGAAGCCATACACTCAGGAAGACCTGGGGTTGCCACCAACGGGTTACATTCAAAAACAGAAATCCCAACATTGATGGAACGAAAAAAGGCTTATCGTTATTAGCGATACGCCTTTGATTTTATTGGTGGGCCGTCCGCGAATCGAACGCGGAACCTACTGATTAAGAGTCAGGTGCTCTACCTAATTGAGCTAACGGCCCCTATGGTTAACCAAAATACGGTGTCTGATTATCAACAAAATTGATGATTGTCAATTCATTATTGAGTTGATCAGAAATTCTGACAATGACAGAAACTGGCTGAACGTTGAATAGTGTTGTTTTGCCGGGAACATGCTCGTGCCGCCATTTTGAATCAGAGAGCGATCACGGAGGGCTTGGTTCCAACTTCGCTCAAGGTGAATGCCTGGCGTGTCAAAACAACATTTTGACACGCCAGTGGACCAAATTGGAATGAAGCTCATCATAGACAATAACAGCGTTATTTTATTTCCGGCTGGATATCAAAATGAGAATTGCCGGATTCAGTTTCATCTTATTGACAAAGACGGGGTATATGGATTATTGGTACTGTAAATGGTGTATTTCAAATGCGTGAAGTCACAGCCTGTTGAGCCAAATTGTAACATTTCCCAGACCATCAGGAACAGACCATGATCATTGGACTTGATGTTGGCGGCACCTATACCGATGTTGTTCTTCTCAGCAATGAAGGGATTGAACGGGCGATCAAGGTTCCGACCGATCCGGACGATCTGTTCCACACCGTTCTTTCCGGTCTGGACCAGATCGTCGATCAGGTTGAGCTGATGCAAATTCATCGGGTGGTTCTCAGTACAACGCTGACCACCAATGCCATTGCGCAGGACAAGATGCCCCGTGTCGGAATGATTGTTTCTGCTGGACCCGGGATCGATGCCAAATATTTTCGAACCAATTCAGACTACTTTGCCGTAGCCGGTGCAACAGATCATCGCGGCAGGGAAATTGAACCGGTTAATCCGGTAGAAATCAGCGAAATATCGCAACGCCTCAAGTCAGAGGGCATTCGTTACGTTGGTGTGGTCGCCAAATTTTCGACCCGCAATCCTCAGCATGAATTACAAATGCTTGACTTGATTCAACCCCATTTCGACAAGGTTTTTTTGGGGCACCGTGTTTCCGGCAACCTGAATTTCCCCCGCAGAATCGCCACAACCTATCTGAACACAGCGGTCTATCCCATTCATAAACAATTTTTCCAGGCTGTTCAGGATTCATTGGCAAATAAAGGCGTGTGTATCCCGATTCATATCATGAAACCGGATGGCGGAACCATGGTGTTCTCGGCTTCTGTCGATCACCCGGCCCAGACCATCCTGTCCGGACCCGCTGCCAGCGTCATGGGGTCTCTTGCATTTGCTTTTGACGATGAAGATACGCTGGTGATGGACATTGGCGGAACCACCACAGACATTGCTGTTCTGGTCAACCGTGCCCCGCTTTTAAACCCGGCCGGGATTTCAATGGGCAGTTATAAAACCCTGATTCGGGCCATTGAAACCCATTCAATTCCAGTCGGGGGAGACAGCGCCGTCAGAGTTGTCGATGGACAGATTCGAATTGGTCCGGACAGAATTGGTCCGGCGATGGCGTTTGGCGGGCCAGTCCCAACGCCAACAGATGCCATGCGCATACTGGGGAGCATGAAAAGCGGATGTCGTGAACGATCCATATCCGGTTTTCAGGAGATTGCCTGCCAGTTGACGTGTTCCGTGGAGGAGGCTGCTTTTCAGGTCTTTGACCGGACATGCCGGATGATCATGACTGAGGCGGGCAGCCTGGTTGATCGAATCAATCAGAAACCCGTTTACACCATCCATGAACTCCTGGAAGGGTATCGGGTATATCCCCAAAAAGCCCTGATTCTGGGTGGGCCTGCGCCCTGTATGGCCGGGCATCTGGAGAAAATTTCCGGTATCCAGGTAGGTGTGACACCCCGATGGGATGTGGCCAATGCCATTGGTGCGGCATTGGCCCGTGTGACAAGCGAGGTGATTTTGTTTGCAGACACCCAGCAGGGAATGGCCACCGCACCGGAAGAATCCTTTTTTCAGAAAGTGGATCGAACTTTTGACAGGGATCAGGCTGTTTCCATGGCGTTTGAACTGCTTCGGGAGAAAGCCTTCCGCCTGGGAGCTGAAGAAAAAGAGTTGGAAATGGAAGTCATTGAAGACCAGCAGTTCAATATGGTCAGAGGCTTT
Source organism: Desulfobacteraceae bacterium UBA4064 (assembly GCA_002382065.1). Classification (GTDB taxonomy): domain Bacteria; phylum Desulfobacterota; class Desulfobacteria; order Desulfobacterales; family Desulfatirhabdiaceae; genus UBA4064. Next base: position 6,651 of record DFZE01000069.1, on the reverse strand, counting down.
TATACCACGGGTCGAAATATTCGGATTCGGGTTCAGATCAAGCCTGGTCTGATTGGCGAATATGATACGATCGCCGGCATTCTCTCAAGGGAGTAACACATGCTGACCGCAGGCAGAACCACCGGCCTTGTTTTTTTCCCGGCGTTTGACTGGGCAATCAGTTCCACCCATCCGGAACGGGAGGAAAGGCTTCTTTATACCCAGGATCAGGTATTTGAGGAAGGCTTGCTGGACATTGATGGTATTACGGAATTCAAGCCGGATCTGGTAACGGTCAGGGATATCCAGCGGGTTCATTTTTGTGTTCCGGATGTGTGGAGCGTCGCAACGGAATCCCATTTTATCAGTGCCGGCGGCGCCAAGACCATTGGGATGGCCGTGATGGACAAGCGCGTGGAATGTGGCTTTGCCCTGGTCAGACCGCCAGGCCATCATGCCATGCGGGTGGTTCATGGCGCAAGGGGGTTCTGCAACATCAATATCGAAGCCATCATGATAGAATATATCCGTCAGGCGTATGGTGTCAGAAAAGTGGCCATTGTGGATACGGACTGTCATCATGGGGACGGAACCCAGGACATATATTGGCATGACCCCAACACCCTGTTCATCTCCATTCATCAGGATGGACGGACGTTATATCCCGGCTCCGGATTCCCCCATGAATTGGGGGGACCAACTGCCATTGGATATACGCTGAATTATCCGTTGCCACCCAACACATCCGAAGAGGGATTTTTGTATGCCATCGAACAGGTTGTCTTGCCCATTCTGAAGGAATTTCAACCTGAACTCATCATCAATTCCGCAGGTCAGGACAATCATTTCTCTGACCCGATCACAAACATGAATTTTTCTGCCCAGGGATATGCCCGACTGACATCACTGTTAAAGCCGGATATCGCAGTTCTTGAGGGCGGTTACTCCATTGAAGGTGCGCTGCCATATTTGAATGTGGGCATCATTCTGGCGCTGGCCGGTCTGGATTACAGCAATGTTAAGGAACCCAATTATCAGCCCGAAGCCATACGTCAGAAACCGGAAATCACAACCTTTATAAAAAAAACAGGTGATCAGGTACTGACCAACTGGCGCAATCGTGTACAACTGGGTGAAATGGCTCAGAAAAAGAAAGGGATTGATGAGCGTCGGCGGACCCTGTACTATGATACAGACAATATTGTTGAAAACCAGCATGAAACGATTCGGGTTTGTCCGAATTGTTCAGGTGTCCTCAAAATTGACTCGGAATCGGATCACACCTGTCGGATATTGGCGGTCCACATACCGGTTGGGGCCTGTGAGGAATGCCGGAATCAGGGTTACGCATGGTTTGATTCCATTAAAAAATCGGATGAAGCCAAGGCATTTCTTCAGGACAGACCCAAAGATCAGTATCTTGAAAAATAATCCGGACAGATGATCATGAAACTGGCTCAGTTGGATTATCCCATCATTGTAGCCCATCGGGGGTTCCGATCCCGTTATCCGGAAAATACGTTGTCGGCTTTTTCTGCGGCGGTGGATCATGGTATTTCCATGATTGAACTGGATGTCGCCCTGACACGCGACCGACAGGTGATTGTCATTCATGATGATACCCTGGACCGCACCACCACGGGGCAGGGTCCGGTCAATCACATGACGCTTTCAGATATTTGTCAACTGGATGCCGGCTCCTGGTTTGGTTCACAATTTTCGACAGAAAAAATTCCGACACTCAAACAGGTTTTTCAAAAATTGGGTGGCCGCTGTGTCATCAATGTGGAAATCAAATCCATTGCCGTGGAATATGATGATCCGGCCGATGCCATTGAAAAACAGATACTCCGGATGATCCATGAGTATCAGTTACAGGAAATGACACTGATTTCCAGTTTCAATCCATATGTTCTGTCCAGACTGAACCAAATCGATGGAACCGTACCGGTTGCCCTGCTTTCCGATCATGAACTGAATGATGATACCTTATATATATTGGGCGATCTGAAAGCGTTTTCCTGGAACCCTGACTATCGCAGACTGAACCGTGATCAGACAAAACAGGTTCAAAAAATGGGAATCAAAGTGCTTCCTTATACGGTAAATGGAAGCGGAGCGATTCAGCAGGTCCTGGATATGGGTGCAGACGGGGTGATTACAGATGATCCTGTAGAAGCGGTTGAACGTGTCAAAAAGCGTATTTTCAAAGGATGAATTTGTCGATCCGGATCGGAACCAGTCGTGAACAAATTGTATATCATCATTTTAAGAGCTGTTGTGGGTGCGGGCATCGCTGTGTTGATGATGCGGATGTTTTATCCACAGGCGCCACTGGCTTACACCGGCCTTCTGTGGATTTTTCTGGTCGGTATGGCCTATTTGATGGAATATTTTCATAAAAGATAATTAAAGGGAGATTGAATCGAGCATTGAAACAGATCGTATTAGGGACCGCCGGTCATATCGATCATGGAAAAACCAGTCTGATCAAGGCAATGACAGGCATCAATACGGATCGACTCAAGGAAGAGCAGGCCAGGGGAATTACCATTGAACTGGGTTTTGCCTCACTGGTTCTTTCCGGGGGGCAGCTTGTGGGTATTGTGGATGTCCCGGGTCATGAAAAATTTGTTAAAACCATGGTGGCCGGTGCATCCGGAATCGATGTCGTTCTGATGATCATTGCAGCGGATGAAGGCATCATGCCGCAGACGCGCGAGCATCTTGAAATTTGCAGCCTGCTGGGTGTTCAGTATGGCATCATTGTGCTGACCAAGATCGATCTGGTTGAAGAAGACTGGCGAGAGCTGGTTCAAGAAGACATTCGGGATTTTGTTAAAAATACATTTCTGGAAAATGCGATCATTGCACCGGTATCGTCTGCAACAGGACAGGGCATTCCCGAGCTGATTCAGATTCTGGATTCAGTCTGTCGCGAGATTCCCGACCGATCGCCCAGCAGCATTTTCCGCCTTCCGGTCGATCGGGTTTTTTCCATGAAAGGGTTTGGAACGGTCATTACCGGAACCCTCATTTCCGGGCAGGTCCGGGTGGGAGACATGGTGATGCTTTATCCATCCCGGATCAGCTCAAAAGTCCGCGGCCTTCAGGTGCATAACAGCAGCGTTGAACAGGCACTGTCCGGAATGCGGACAGCAGTCAATTTTCAGGGCCTGGATAAAACAATGGTGAACCGGGGGGATATTCTGTCCAGCCCCAATGCCATGTTTCCGAGCTATATGGTCGATGTGTCATTCTCTTTTTTGAAGAGCAATAAAAAAACAATGAAAAATCGGACACGAATCCGTTTTCATACCGGAACCAGCGAAATTCTGGGAAACCTGATCCTGCTGGACCGGGAGGAGATTCAGCCCGGAGAAATCATCATGGCTCAGGTCCGACTCGATTCGCCGGTTGCAGTTATCAAGGATGACCGGTACGTGATCCGCAGCTATTCACCGGTTCGTACCATTGGTGGCGGCGCTGTGGTGAATCCTGTTCCGCCAAAGCACAAGCGATTCAAATCCGAAATCATCGATGGTCTGCTTCAATTTTCAGATATGACATCCGAAGAAATGGTTGCGCACCGGGTGAAGGAATATGGTCACAGAGGGGTCAGCTTTGCCCAGCTCAGAATCATGACCAATATTCCGGATAAAAAACTGGATGGTTGCATTCAAAGCCTGCTGTCCAGAAAACAACTGTTAATCGCAGACCGGGAGAACCGGAATTATATTCATGTTGATCATTTCGAAAAACTGATGGGTGGCATGATCGGTTTTATCGGTCAGTATCATCAAATCAATCCTTTGAAACCCGGGATGTCCAAGGAAGAGCTCAAATCGAAACTCCCGGGCGAAATCAGCGCAAGGCTGTTTCAGCTTCTGATGAGCGAACTTGCCAGAACCAATAAAATCCTTCAGGACGAGAATATTGTCAGTTTGTCCACGCATGTGATATCATTGGGGGCAGATCAAAGTGGAATACGATCAAAAATTCTGGATGTCTATCTGAAAGCCGGATTGACGCCGCCATATTTCAAGGAGTTTTGCAGAAATGAAAGCCTGGATGCCGGCAAGGTCAAAGATGTCCTGCTCCTGTTGATCGATGAAGGATTCATTGTCAAAATCAAGGATGATCTGTTTTTTCACAGCCAGCCGATGGCCCAAATTCGAAAAGAACTGGTCAATTTTTTGACCATGCATGGTGAAATTACGACACCGCAATTCAAGGAGTTGACCGGAATCAGCCGAAAATATCTGATCCCGCTGATAGAATATTTTGATTCAAAAAATGTGACCATTCGAATTGGCGATATTCGCAAATTGCGGAATGGATGAGAAGGGAGACCATATGGACAAATTAAAGACGTTTATTACGCAGCGGATTGTTGTCGGCCTGCTTCTGGCAATTGCCATTCTGTGGCTTTTCAGCACGATCATGGGCATACTCAACAAACCCGCATCGGATTCACTGATGGGACACACTTCGGATCTGACGACACCGGTACCGTTGGCTTCGTCAGCACCGGCCCATTCTGCCGTTAAGGACATCTCGCATCCAAATACGGATAGCCACACGGTCAATTCGACGACAGCGGGTGTCGGGGAAAAACATCCGCCGGTGGAAAACGGGCATTCCGGCACAGAGACCCTGGTTCAGGAAAAAGAGGCCGTGCCTGTTTCAGCGCCGCATGGGACATCCGGTCCCAAGCCTGCATCAGATTCGGTTCATTCGGCTTCGGTGCCGGATGCACCGGTTTCCCATGAAAAAATGATATCCGGGGTCGCGTTTGTGCAAGCGGCCCAGAAGCCACTGCGGTACGAGCTGGAAGACCGGTTCTGGGGATGGCGGCCCAATGATATCATCAATATAACCGATAATGTGAACAACTATCAGTTGGGTATTCTGGAGGTTACCCGCAGAACGGCCGTGATATTGGCAGAACGCATGTCCCGCACTGGCAGTGTCGAATCTTTTGACAAGAATCTAGAGCATGCCATGGACTGGTTCATGACCAAACCCGATCGTTACTGGTTTCCATCCCCGGAAAACCGTTATATCGATGCACTGGATGACTGGAGCATTTATGTGGAAAAACTCAAACGTGGTGAGGCGTCATTTTACACCCGGCCGGACAATTTGATCCCGCTGCTTGCGGCGTATGCCAACCTGCTGGGAAGCTGTGATGAAAATTTGGTAAAAACCAAGGAAGGTTCCGGTGATCCGGTCAGTTGGTTCCAGGTCGATGATTATTTCTATTATGCCAAAGGTGTTGTCAGCGCATTACATGTCATTCTGGAGGCGGTTCACGAGGATTTCCATCAGATACTGGAAACCCGACACGGTACGGAGCTGTTACACCACGCCATCCTGTCCTGTCAGCGCGCATCGGAAATTGAACCCTGGCTGATCACCGATGCCGATCTTAGCGGCATACTGGCCAACCATCGGGCCAATATGGCTGCACCAGTCAGTCATGCCCGTTTTTATCTGGACGTACTTATCGCAACGCTGTCAACCTGATATGGCCTTCTAGTTATGCGGTATCATGTGAAAGGAGGATGCCAGATTGAAAATAAACAGTAAATCAAATAAAATTGGACGTAACGATCCCTGTCCGTGCGGAAGTGGACTTAAATATAAAAAATGTTGTGGAAAGAATCAGAGCGATAACACGACCAGTCTTCGCGATGAGTATAAACGAAAATATCAAATTCGTTTCAAAACCCCGAATGACATCGATGGAATTCGAAAGGCGGGAATAATCGCCCTTGGGGCACTGGATCTGATCGAGTCGAGAATTCGGCCAGGAATGGTAACCGAAGAAATCAATACACTGGTTCATGACTATACCATTCAACATCACGCAAGACCCGCACCACTCAAGTATCGGGGCTTTCCCAAAAGTGTTTGTGTGTCGGTCAATGATGTCATCTGCCATGGCATACCGGGCAATCAGGTGCTGGCAGACGGCGATATCGTCAATGTCGATGTCACGCCGGTTCTGAATGGATATTTTGCAGATGCCAACAAGACTTTTTTTGTTGGTAACCCCGGAGAAAAGGCCCAAAAAATCGTTCGGGTTGCCAAAGAGTGCCTGGTTGCCGGAATGAAGATGGTGAAACCGGGCAATACCACCGGGGATATCGGATGGGCGATTCAGCAGTGTGCGGAAACCCAGGGATGTTCGGTTGTTCAGGAATTTGTGGGGCACGGTGTCGGACTGGCGTTTCATGAACCCCCGCAGATTCTGCATTACGGCAACCGGGGCGACGGGTTTGTTCTGTTCCCGGGAATGGTGTTTACGATCGAACCCATGATCAATCTGGGCAAACGGCATCTGCGGATACTTTCGGACAAATGGACCGCAGTCACAGATGATGGTGAGTTGTCGGCCCAGTTTGAGCAAACGATATGCGTTACGGATGATGGGTATGAAAGTTTGACTCCCTTTGATTGATACCGCTTTCCTAAAAGCAATATAATGGCAACTTTTTGCTTGACCTTTCAAAATGCCTATTGTAAAAGGGCGAGTCTTTTGAACGGAAAAGCAGTTGGCTTTGCGGCAACAAAAAAAGAAATAAATAAGGCTTGACAAGAAAAAGACAGACGAGTATAAAGGTAAAGTTTGCTTGAGTTTGTGGAAAAAAATTGATCTTTGAAAAC
>DFZE01000075.1 GCA_002382065.1 Desulfobacteraceae bacterium UBA4064 | reverse complement strand
CCTGGTGCTTTTTCATGGCATGCTCCCAAAAAGACTGAAGGTTGAAGACTGAAGACTGAAGTCTGAAGACTGAAGGCTGAAGGCTTAAGATTTCCGCCCTCCCCTGCTGACTGCCAACTCAGGGGGTCAGCAGATGAACATCCTGAATTTTGGACGTGATATTGTTTTTAATCCAGGACTCATCCCACCACTCGATGGGATTGACAAAAACATCCCGAATGGCCATGGCAAAATGCAGATGATCTCCGGCGGCAAGCCCTGTCATTCCGGTATATCCGATGATATCCCCCTTTTTGACGGATTGGCCCGGCTGAACCGAAAAACGGCTCAGGTGGGAATACATGCTGAAGAGACCAAGGCCATGATCAATGACCACCGTATTGCCATAAATGCCGATATCTTCGGTTTTGATAACATGGCCCGTGTTTGCCGCAGGAATCGGCGCCTGCCGAACAGATGCCAGATCGACGCCCAAATGAACCTGCCGGTCAATTTCCTTTTCCTGATACAGATAAATACGATGGTCGGCAAAACCGGCTCTGGGAGCCGCGTTGGGCATCCGCAGAAATCCCCTTTCCCAAAGAATGGCCGGGCTGCTGTCTTCATTGAAGGTTAGCAGTTGACGGGTGTTGGTGGTTCGATACTCCCGGTTGATCTTGAGAAACCGGTCCAACTGGGGGTTGGGGGTGTTGGAATCTGTTTCGATATTGAAGCCGGACAAATTCTGGTTGAGGAATTCGTCTGTAATGCGTATCGAATCGGTTTTAAACGTTTTTTTCAGAATATGAACCGGAAACCCGCTTCGGGAGGCATTTTCCGCCATATCCCGGGCCAGAACAAACAGCTCGGTACCCGGTCCCTGACGATAATCCAGCGCGATCAGGCATGCCATGATTGCGGGATCCTTGAAAAGACCGGACTGGCCCTGGAAAATCTTTTCACCCACCTGAACACCATGGAACGAACAGGGTTCCGAAAGCCGGTAAATAACCAGCCCGGCCCCTCCCTGATTGATATTGTGAAATCGGGTCAAAACCGATATCCCGGGCGGCTTGCTGTCAATGGTCACATCCCGGGCAGTTTCTGTTTTATTGCCATGAAACCACCTGTTCCAGGACATGTCCCGGACAACGATTCTGACCGTTGCAGCCCCGTCAGCCAGACGGTGTTTTCGCGCATCGATTTTCAGGGGGACGGAGAGATCATGAACGATGGCGGGTTCAATCATTTGATCCACCAGCATGACCTCTTTGGTCTGCTGGATCAAAAAAACCTGAACGCTGCGAATACCGCTTTTTTTGTCGGAAATGTCAATGGTATGCGTGTTGTCAGGCGTGATGAATTGGGGCAGGTCCCATGAAACAACCGGTCTTTCACCTTCCAGTTTTTGCCAGAGAATCCAGGTTGCCGGAATCAGGGTGATGAGGACAATAAAAAAAATGATTCGCGAAATGCTGAAGAGCGTTTTTTTTGCGGATATCAATTTCAAATTCCTGTTTTCTTTTACGTCAACGCGCCACCGATTGCATTTATTTGAGGTGCCCCAATTCACGATACGGGTTGGGGCAGACCCGGCAATGCGCCGTGGTGTCAGCAGCAGTAACAAATTGAAAAAGTTGTTGTACGAATAAAAAATGGCCGGGACAGGCGGGAATCCGGATCGCGATAAAAGACGCTGTTCGCGTGAACGCATCACGTCGTGTCAGATCAGATTTTAAAATAGTATCAGCTTACGCACCGGTGATCAAGCGGGTTTTCTTCTTTCAGATAAAACGTTTCGATTCTTGACTTTCTAATCCCTGCGCGATACATTTTTCACATGAATCATATCCAGTTTTTAAACTCATTTTTTCCGCATTTATCCCGTGATACGGATTTGTTGCTGATTGCAGGACCATGTGTTATCGAATCAGAACCGGTCACGCAGTCGATTGCCGAATTTTTGCAACAGCTCACCACGGACATCGGGATGCCGTTTATTTTCAAGGCCTCCTATGACAAGGCCAACCGGACATCCATCACCTCCTACAGGGGGCCGGGTCTTCATGACGGGCTGCGCATGCTGGAATCCATCAAAAACCGGCTTGGCATACCCATCCTGTCGGATGTTCATGCACCGGATCAGATCGAGGATGCCGCCCGAATACTCGATATTATCCAGATTCCGGCATTTTTATGCAGACAGACCGATTTCATTTTGAAGGTTGCCCAAACCGGAAAACCGGTAAATATCAAAAAAGGGCAGTTTTTGTCGCCATGGGATATGCAGCATGTTGTCGAAAAAATCAAGCGCTCAGGCAATGAGCGGATTCTTCTGACCGAACGCGGCAGCATGTTTGGCTACAACAACCTGGTTGTGGATTTCAGAGGCATATCGGTCATGAAATCATATGGATATCCGGTTATCTTTGATGCCACACACAGTGTTCAGCTTCCCGGCGGGACCGGTGGGGCCTCTGGCGGCCAGCGCGAATTTGCACCCCCGCTGGCCAGGGCGGCTGTTGCAGCAGGTGCGGATGGCATCTTCATGGAAGTGCATCCCGATCCGGACAGGGCCCTTTGCGACGGCCCCAACTCATTGCGACTGACCGAGCTTCCGGATCTGCTCCGGCAACTCATTGCCATTCACAAGCTTGTCCGGTAAGTTATCAAGGATGTGAATCATGCTGTCCGATCCGGATCTACAGCAAAAAATCGAGCATATCCAAATACTTCTACTGGATGTGGATGGGGTGCTGACAGATGGCCGCATCATTTATCACGATACCGGAGATGAAACCAAGGTCTTTCATGTTCGGGATGGTCTGGGCATACGGTTGCTGGCAATGGCGGGCATCCGGGTGGGAATTGCCACCGGAAGGGCATCATCTGCACTGCAACATCGATGCCGCAATCTGGGAATTACACTGATTTTTGATGGATTGAAAGACAAGGTTCCGGTACTGGAACAAATCTTTCGGGAGACCGGCATTTCAGCCGAAAACATTGCCTTTGTCGGAGATGATTTACCGGATCTGGGCATTATGAAACGGGTCGGGATGGCGATTGCGGTTGCGGATGCCCATGACATGATCATTCAACAAGCGGACTGGGTCGCTTCCTGTAAGGGAGGTCAGGGCGCGGTAAGGGAAGTGTGCGAACTTATACTGAAAAAAAAGGGGCTCTGGAATCGCGCCGTTCAGCATTTTTCCGGATGACGGCACGTTTTCACCATCATCCCGGCAGAATCAAGGCGTTTTTGTTTTTGGTTATCGGTGTGACAATTGGAATTTTGGCAATCATTTTTTTTGGCTATAACATGCTTCGAAATGATCCGCAAAAACTGATATCCACCATGCAGAACAAAGCCAGCCTGTCCATCGGAAAGGTTCATCAGGTCTCAACCCGGGACGGCGTCAAGGAATGGAGCCTGGATGCCGCTTCTGCCCATGTGGTTGACGAAACCCGAAAATTAATGTTAGAAGACATTACAATTGTCTATTTCCTGAAAGACGGACAGGAAATTCAGTTGACAGCGGAAAAGGGCTCTTTAAGAACAGATTCCAGCGATATCGAAGTTGAACAACATGTTGTCGTCACGTTTCAGGATTACCGTCTGGAATCCGACATACTCCAATACAACCATGGCCGTCGCCTGCTGGCCACCAAAAAACCGGTCAAAATTTTCGGCACAACATCCACGCTGACAGCAGATTCCATGTTTTTTGATCTGAATCGCAATACCATCAAGTTTCAGGGAAATATCGAGGTGATTTTTCGTGAAGACATCATCATGTAAAAAACAGGGCAGAGGATTTGTAACCTGTGTGACATCTGTTTGTGTCGCATTGACCGTCATTCTGTTTTTCAGTGCGCCGGTCTTTGCAGACGACAAACCCCTGGCCGCATCCGGAGCAGACAAGGAAGCCGAAAAAATCCATATTACCTCCGACAGCCTGGTCACGGACAACAACGCCAGTTATGCCGAGTTTATCGGCAATGTCAACGCGGCCCAGGGAACCACGCTCATCACATCGGATCGTCTCAGAATTTACTACAGTTCTTCCGGATCTGAAAAAGATAAAAAAAAAATAACCAGTCAGGATTCTGTAAAAAAAATTCTGGCCATCGGCAATGTGACCATTCGATTTGACAACAAGGTCGCGGTCACGGAACAGGCGGAATACACGACCGACACGGGTGTAATTATCCTGACCGGCGCCAATTCCCGCGTTACCAGTGGATCGAACTATGTCGCCGGGGAAAAGATCACACTCTACCGGAATCAGGACAAGGTCACGGTGGAACGAAGCAAAGAAAAGCGGGTCGAGGCCGTGTTCTATCCCGGAGAAAAACCGAAACCGTAATGTCATGCCAATTTTATCTCTCCAGAACCTGGTAAAGGTGTATGGCGGACGGAAAGTTGTCAACTCCGTGAACATGGCAATCCAGAGCAGCCGGGTTGTGGGACTTTTGGGGCCGAATGGCGCCGGCAAAACCACCACGTTTTATATGGCGGTGGGAATGATTCGGCCCGATGTTGGAAAGGTCATGCTGGACGAGGAGGATGTCACGGATTCTCCCATGTATATCCGGGCCAGAAAAGGCATTGGATATCTTCCCCAGGAAACCTCCATTTTTCGAAAGCTGACCGTCAGACAGAATATTTTGGCAATTCTGGAATATATGCCGCTTTCCGTTGATGAACAGGTTGAACGGGCCAACTCGCTGATGGATGAACTTGGCATCCGGAATCTTGAAAATCAGTCTGCCAGTCTGCTCTCCGGCGGAGAGCGCAGACGCCTTGAAATATCCCGGGCATTGTGCACCCGACCGTCATTCATTCTTCTGGACGAACCATTTGCGGGTATCGACCCGTTGGCGATCATCGATATTAAAAATATTATCGTCCATCTGAAAAAGCGGGGGATTGGCATTCTGATTTCGGATCACAACGTCCGGGAAACGCTTGGGGTTTGCGATGAGGCCTATATTTTGAGCGATGGCCGCGTCATTGAAACCGGTTCGCCGGAAAAAATTGCTGACAGTGAAATCTGTCGCAGAATCTATCTTGGAGATGAGTTTTCCCTATAAATGGCTTTTGAACTCCGACAACAACTCAAATTATCCCAGCAGTTGATCATGACGCCCCAATTGCAGCTTGCCATCAAGCTGCTGCAGTTATCCCGTCTGGAACTTCTGGATAAAATTCATCAGGAGCTGATGGAAAATCCGGCACTGGAAGAAGCGGTTGAAACGACAACCGACGAAACAGAAGTGGTTGTGTCAGAATCGTTTGTTTCGGATCAGCCGACCGAGCCCCCACCGTTGTTGAGCCCTGCCCAGTCCGATCGGAGGAATACAGACGAAATTGACTGGAGTACCTATATCAATGAATACAGCACCAGTGGAAAATATCGGCAGGAAACCGAACAGCGGGAAGCACCCAATTATGAAGCCTTTATCTCCCAGAAAGAATCCCTGAACGATCATTTGATGTGGCAGCTTCGCATGTCCTTTTTGCCACCGGATGAAGAAAAGATCGGTTGCACCATTATCGGTAACCTGAATGCGGACGGGTATCTGGATGTCAGTACGGATGATTTGGCCTGCATGACCGAAGAACCGGCTGAAAAAGCGGAAAAGGTGTTACAGTTTCTGCAGACATTCGATCCGCCCGGTGTCTGTTCCAGAAACCTCAAGGAATGCCTGCTGATACAGGCAAAAAATCTCGAATTGAATGACACCATCATTCCGGATATTATTGAGAATCATCTGCATCATCTGGAAACTAAAAATTATAAGGCCATTTGCAAAGCGCTGAAAATCGATTTACAGGCAGTGATCGCGGCGGTGGATATCATCCGGCAGATGGAACCCAAACCCGGGGGGCAGTTCAATATCGATCAACCCCATTATATTACACCGGATATTTATGTTTATAAAATGGATGACGAATTTGTCATTGTGTTAAATGATGACGGATTACCCAGACTTCGCCTGAATTCATTTTTTCGGGAAGCAACGCATAAAAGCCAGGCCATATCGACGGTGGCCCGCGAATATGTTCAGGATAAAATGCGTTCGGCCACCTGGCTGATTCGAAGCATTCATCAAAGACAGAAAACGATTTACCGGGTGATGGAAAGCATTCTCCGCTATCAGCGGGATTTTTTTGAAAAAGGAATTGCCTATCTCAAGCCCATGATTCTCCGGGATGTGGCGGATGATATCGGTATGCATGAATCCACCATCAGCCGGGTCACCACCAACAAATATGCACACACCCCCCAGGGGATTTTTGAATTGAAGTTTTTTTTCAACAGTTCCATAAACCGGAAAGATGGTGATGTCATTGCCTCTGCCAGTGTTCTGAGCAAAATCAGGCAGATTATTGACAGTGAAGATTCCAGTCATCCGTATAGTGACCACCAGATTGCGGCTATACTGGAAGAATCAAACATCAGGCTGGCCAGAAGAACCGTCGCAAAATATCGTGAAATGCTCAGGATATTGCCATCCAGCCGGCGGAAACAGTTCTGACTCTTAAAAGCGATACGATACGCATCTTGTTCACGATAAACCGTCGCATCAGTGACGGTATTTCCCTATTCTCAAGGAGAGGATATACCATGCAAACACGGGTAACATTCAAAAATATCGATTCATCTGAACCGCTTTCATCCTATGTCAGCAATAAACTCAACCGGTTTGACCGGTTCCTGGATAATCCGGCAGAGGCGGATGTGGTGTTGTCCGTCGAAAAATTCCGACATATCGCCGAAATCAATATTATTGGTGATCGACTGAATGTCTATGGAAAAGAAGAAACATCGGATATGTATTCTGCAATTGACATGGTCCTGGACAAGCTTGAAAAACAGATCAAGAAAAACAAGGAAAAAATCAAGGAACGCCGTACCGGGTCGAAGGCCCGTGCACAGGCAGCGCCCATGGATCAGACCTTTGCTGAAAAACCGTCTTCCAGATCTGAAGAGGTCATTTTAGAGCCGATTGAGTACAAGCCCATGGATGTGGAAGAAGCGGTCATGCAGATGGATTTGACGGATGAAACATTTTTTGTTTTCACCAACGCCCGCAGTGATCGCGTCAATGTCCTGTACCGCCGAAAAGACGGCAATTTGGGTTTGATTCAACCCAGCAACTGATATTCACTGTCCAGACACGATTTCAAACATCAAGAACCAGGACTGCAAGGGTTGAATGAAACTCACCGATATCATGCATAAAGATGCCATTCTGACAGACCTGATGGCAAGGGATAAAAAAACCGTCATTCGGGAGATGGCCGTTCCAACAGCAAAAATTCTGAAAGTCGATTTGTCTGATATCATAAAAGTGTTATTGGAACGGGAGCGGCTGGGTAGCACGGGGATTGGCCGCGGTATTGCCATTCCCCATGGCAAACTGAAATCCATCGAATTTCCGATTCTGGGTCTTGGGATCAGCCGGAAAGGTGTCGAGTTTGAATCGATTGACAGTTTGCCTGCCCATCTTTTCTTTGTCCTGATTACACCTGAACTGGCCACAGGAACGCATTTGACGGTCCTTTCCCAAATTGCCCGTTTTTTGAAAAATGATGATTTCAAGAACAACCTGCTGAATGCGGGTAGCAGCCAGGATATTCTTTCCATTATTCAGGCCGAAGAAGATAAACCATAACAATCGCTTCCAGCAGGTCCTGAAAATGAAACGACTTAACCTGACTGTGATAACCGGTCTTTCCGGCTCTGGCAAGAGCACGGCGATTGCTGCTTTTGAAGATGCCGGCTATTACTGTGTCGATAATATGCCGGTCAGGCTGTTGCCAAAATTTCTGGAATTGCCTGTCGAAAGTGATATTTCCGCGGCAGGCCTGGCTTTTGTCATGGATATTCGTGAAAAGGCCTTTTTGGCGCATTACGCAGAGGTGTTTGATGCCATTCGACATCAGGGGTATGCCTTTCAGATCATTTTTCTTGAAGCGGATGAATCGGTCCTTCTGCAGCGTTACAGCCAGACCCGGCGACAGCATCCGCTTTCCAGCGGTAAGAGTTTGTCGGAAAACATTCGACTCGAACAGCAACAGCTTCAGGAACTGCGGAATGCCGCCGATCAGATTATCGACTCAACCCATCTGAGCGTTCACGAATTAAAGTCACTGATTCTTGACATCGCCCGAAAAAACGCACAGACCAAATCCATTCGAATTGCGGTTATGTCTTTTGGTTTCAAGTTCGGTATTCCGCGGGAAGCGGATCTGATCATGGATGTCCGTTTTTTGTCCAACCCCTTTTTTATCAAGGAATTGAAAGCCCTTGATGGCAGGCATCAGAACGTTTCCGCCTATGTTCTCGATTTGCCTCAGACCCATGTTTTTCTACAGAAGTATGGTGACCTTCTGGAATATCTGATTCCACTGTATGAAAAGGAGGGAAAATCCTATCTTACAATTGGAATTGGTTGCACCGGTGGCAGGCATCGCTCTGTTGTCATTGCCGGCGTGTTGTTCAATCGGATTCAGAATGCGTTTCCGGAAAAGAATATCCAGATATCGCACAGAGATATCGAACTGACCTGAGTGTAACGGTCGGACGGTCGGCGCGGTAGAGACAAGGCATGCTTTGTCTCTACAGATGGGAATCGCAGATTGTGACCGTTCAACGTATTAACACTACTTCAATTTGGCCGAGTGACGAAGTTTATCTGTTTGGCAGGGCTATCATCAAGGAGTTTCCATGATTGGTATCGTTATTGTGACTCACTGTCGCCTGGGCCAGGCACTGGTCGAGGCAGCAGAATTCATTTTGGGTGAATCTCTGGAAGGTGTTGAAGCCGTTTCCATTGATTTGAAAGAAAATGCAACGCTGCTGAGAAATAAAATATCGAATGGAATTAAAAAGGTGGATCAAAAAAAAGGAATATTGATCCTGACAGACATGTTTGGCGGCACCCCCTCCAATTTAAGCTATTCTTTTCTGGAAGAAGGCCAGGTAGAGGTTATTTCCGGGGTTAATCTGCCGATTCTTATCCGGTCCCTGAATTCCAGAAAAGAAATGGATATTGCCAGACTTGCGGTGCAAATTGAAACCTTTGGTAAAAAAAGCATTTCATTGGCCAGCGGCATTCTGAAAGGCAATAAACGGACATCCGAGCCGGTGCAAACCTGAATATGGATAATGTGTCGCTTTTCGGATAACTATTTGCAATTATGTATCAAAGTACACGGATTGGAACCCGCAACAGCCCGGACATATCCGGTAATCAACAAATGGCCGGGACGATGTCGGCCATGCCGGCTTCATGACCATTTCAATTTTATATAGGAGACGTTATCATGAGTATCAAGGTAGGCATTAACGGTTTTGGCCGAATTGGACGACTGGTGTTACGGGCAGCTCTTGAAAATCCTGAAATTGATGTGGTCGGGATCAATGATTTATCCGATTCTGCAACCATGGCCCATTTGTTGACCTATGACTCGGTACACGGCAAACTGGGCGCGACAGTCGTTGCCAAAGACGGCGCGATCGAGGTGGACGGAAAACCGGTATGGGTTTCAAGTATTCGCGATCCTGCGCAAATATCATGGAAAGATTGGGGTGTCGATATCGTTGCGGAATGCACCGGTCTCTTTACCACGGCTGAAACTGCCGGGAAACATCTGGAGGCTGGTGCACGAAAGGTGGTCATTTCCGCCCCGGCCAAAAATCCGGACATAACCATTGTCATGGGGGTCAATTCTGCCCATTACGACCCCAGACAGCATCATGTCATTTCCAATGCGTCCTGCACCACCAATTGCCTGGCGCCGATTGCCAAGGTACTGCTGGAAATTTTTGGAATTCGAAGCGGGTTGATGACCACCGTACACTCGTATACCGGTGATCAGCGACTGATCGATTATCCGCACAAGGATCTCAGACGGGCCAGAGCCGCCGCTTTATCCATGATCCCGACAACAACCGGTGCTGCAAAAGCCGTTGCCCTTGTCCTACCGGAACTGGCCGGAAAATTGAATGGACTGGCCATTCGGGTTCCCACACCCAATGTCTCCATTGTTGATCTGGTGGTGGTTATCGAAAAAACCGGTGTCAATAAAACCGAAGTCAATCAGGCCCTTCAGGATGCCGCCAACGGATCGTTGTCCGGAATTCTGGGTTACAGCGATCTGCCGCTGGTATCCAGCGATTTCAACGGATCGGTTTTGTCGTCCATCGTGGATGCCCCGTCCACATTTGTCATTGATCAAATGGTCAAGGTCCTGTCCTGGTATGATAATGAAATGGGATATTCAACCCGCATGGTCGATCTTGTTGCCATGATCGGCGAAATGCTCTGATATCGGTTTCCGGATAACGATTTGGGGTGTGTTATCTGAAAGCGATTAAAACCGGGATATTTTTTCAAACAGATTGAGGTGAAACAAATGACTGACAGAATTCCCCTGATAGCCGGAAACTGGAAAATGTATAAAACACTCCCCGAGGCGGTCCAGACTGCCATGCGACTGGCTGAACGGGTCAGTGTGTCGACGCCTGAAGTCATGATCGCCCCATCGTTCATATCCCTGGCATCTGTCTTTGATGTGCTTCGGTCAACGCCGATTGCACTGGGAGCACAAAATATTTTCTGGGAAACCGAAGGCGCGTTTACCGGTGAAATTTCACCCGCCATGCTGAAATCGACAGGCTGCCGTTACGTCATTATCGGGCATTCGGAGCGTCGTCAGATTTTTGCTGAAACCGATGAGGCTGTTCACAAAAAGATCGCGGCTGTCCTGGCCGCTGAAATGTCACCCATTCTGTGTATCGGCGAAACCGAATCCCAGCGGGACCAGAATCAGACATTCATGGTTCTGGACAAACAGATTCAACTGGCGCTGGATGAATTTTCCGCCTCACAGATTCAATGCCTGGTGATTGCCTATGAACCGGTCTGGGCGATTGGAACCGGTAAAACCGCATCCACCGGACAGATTCAGGAAGTTCACGGATTTATCAGGCAATGGCTGGCAAAAAGATATAACAATGCGCTTGCCAATTCCATTCGAATCCTGTATGGTGGTAGCGTTAAACCGCAGAATATAGTCGATATCATGGCGCTTCCGGATGTGGATGGGGCACTCGTCGGTGGCGCCAGTTTACAGCCGGAATCCTTTTATTCCATCATTTCATATAATCAATAAAACAGGTTTTGGATTTTCATGAGTATTTTTCTGATCATCATTCATGTCATTGTCTGTATTGCACTCATCATGATCGTGCTGCTTCAAACCGGAAAAGGTGCCGATATGGGCGCTGCATTCGGCATGGGCTCCAGCCAGACGCTTTTTGGCAGTGCCGGCGCAGCAACCTTTCTCAGCAAGGCAACAACTGTTGCAGCCGTTGTCTTCGTGCTGACCTCCCTCATTCTGGCCTATATGTCCGGCAAACCGGCCAGCAGTTCTGTCATGACAGATGTTCCGGCTGCAACAGCACCCGCCGAGACATCCGCGCCGACTCAGCCGCCTCCGGCCGATACCAAACCGGAAACCGAATCAGCAACACCGTCCAAGTAATTATTGTTTGCCGAAGTGGTGGAATTGGTAGACACACTATCTTGAGGGGGTAGCGGGGCGACCCGTGCCGGTTCAAATCCGGCCTTCGGCACCATCCATAAAAACAGGCAGGAATGGAATCTTATCAATCTTCCATTTCTGCCTGTTTTTGTTTTTGGTAAACGGCTGGTAAACTTTTGGTGATGATTCAGCACGCCAAACCGAAGAGACACTTGGATTTATTTATTTCCGACAGCCTTATCTTTCAACACTCCGATATCGCTCTGAATCTTTTTACGATAATACGCGACAGACGCCGGGTTCGTCATGATCATGTCCAGTTGACGCGTGTGAAGTGTCAAATATCCCAGAATCCCGACATACCACTTCATGGTTTCCATATCCTGTTGCTCGATTCGGGACGACAGGTGGTCATCCCGAATTTCCACCCGAAACCCCTGCTCTTCCAGAATGTCTCCGATAAATTGCACCCGTTTCAACCGCCTGTTTCCGTCTGCCGCTCCGCCTTTGAACTGAAAACTGGTATAATTTTCAGAATCCCGATCGCTGATCAGGGATTCCAGTGTTGAAAAATGATACCCCAGCCTGGAACTCAGGCTGCAAAAATTTCTGGATATCATGAAATAATTCCGTTCGGCAAATGCGGATTTGACTCCGGATACCAGGGCGGTATTGGCGGTTGACTGAAACATGACCGACATGAAACCTCTGCCATCCAGAGCCGGCGGCCCATCCCAGGGGATGGCCACAAAACCTTTCCAGAACGCCAGCATGGGGATGGACTGAATCTGTTCGAGCCGGATATACTTGCCATCGACTTCTTCGGTGAATCCATCATCCAGATTCAGGACCCACCACTGCATCGGGACCCGGTAATGAAGCTGTTTGCTGGATCTCTCCGGGAAATGGTGGTCCCTGCCAAAATTGAACATCTCAATGACGGATTTTTCATGAACAAACCGGGTGATATCATGAAATGTGGTGCAGTTGGCAGGTTGAAATTCCTTTGAATCCGGATCCAGCAGATGCAGTGGAATGATATGATGGGAAACATGTTGCAGCATTTTATACACCGGGCTGCCAGCCATGAAATTCGGCTTTTTCACTTCCCGACCGGGAATGCCCCCTGCATCACCCTCCCGGATCACCCGATGGGTGGCATCTACTGTAACACGTTGCCCTTTTGAAAACAGGGTCAATGCATTGGGAACACCAAAAAGCGCGGGAATCCGAAACTCACGTGCGACGTTTGCCAGATGCCCGGCAAATCCACCCTGTTCCGTTATGACTGCAGATGCACGATTCAATAACGATGCCCATCGGGGCAGTGCCTGTTCCGCAATCAGAATGGCGCCATCCGGAAACTCCAGAACATCGACACCTCTTGAGACCGGAAATATCACGCCATCTGCAATTCCCGGGCTGGCGGTGATGCCGCCCCGGAACAGAATCCGGTTTTCATCCGAAAAAACCGGACTCTCCATAAATTCTGACATTGCGGGATGAATCTGTTCCAGGGGGCGACACTGCAGGATGATAATTTGCCCGGAAGAATCAATGGCCCATTCAATATCCTGGGGCAGACCATAATGCGCCTCTATCGCCAGTGCAATTTCAGATAACGACAGAATCTGGCTGTCCGTGATGCTGGGCGCCAGGCTTTCCTCCGGCAACATTTCCAGACGACAGACACCCTCCTGGGGATAACAGACATATTTGATGGTTTTGGAACTGATGCTCCGTTCAAGCACCTGAAGTTTTGGGCCCCGGCTCACGATGAACACGTCGCATGAAATACTGCCATCCACAACTGATTTGGGCAGTCCCCAGACCGAATTGATGAGTATGGAATCATCCTGGTCATCCACCGGATTTCGGGAATACATGACACCTCCGGAGACCGCATCCACCATCTTCAGAAAGCCCACGCTCATCATAATATCCCGGTCCCGGAATCCTTTGTTCAGACGGTATGTCATGGCCGTCAGGCTGTATTTGCTGGCCACCACCTCCTTATACGCCTGAAGCGCATTTTCAAAGCTGACATTCAGCTCGGAGCGATACTGGCCGGCAAAGGAACTTCCTTCGGTATCCTCGCCGATGGCGCTGCTGCGCAGCGCCATGGTAACGGGTTTTCCATCGACAGATTCAATCATTTTCCAGCATCTGTGAATGTCATCAACAATGTCTTCGGGTATTTCAGAACGAATAATGAGCTGTTGAAGGCGAGAGCTCAGGGAATATCGGGTTTCCACTGTTCCCAGTTCCGCACTTTGAAACAGCCGATCGATTTCCACCTGGAGTTGATTGTGGTCGATAAACCGGCGGTAGGCCGTGGTGCTCAGAACAAAACCATCGGGCACCACAAGGCCGACCCGGTTTTTCAGCTCTCCCAGATTGGCCATTTTGTTTCCGGCGGCATCGATCATTTCCATATTCAGATCGTGAAGCATCAGAACAGGTGCGCCGACTTTCAGCGGTTTTTCTGCTTTCAGGATGGCATCGATTGCCTGTTGAATGGCTGTGTGGCGGGAATCCAGATCGGTATATTTTCCGGATGACAGGGATTTCAGGTTCTGTATCATTCGAAAAACACTGACAGAAACCCGGGTCGAACTGGATCGGATAAAGGACATGCCGAAGGGACGGCCTCCCTGCAGAGCCTGCTCCATTTCGGCCATAACTTCAAGGGAGCGGTTGTTGGCGCTCAGCAGCAGCTTGAAGTTATGGTATCGTTCCCGAAATGCGACGCGAAGCTGATCAATATTTTCAGAAGGCTCCTCAACGCTATTGTTGCCAAACCATCGTCTCAGTATCGCCCGCATTTTTTTCATCAGTGCTCCAGTTTTAAACCCCAGCCTTCAAACATGAACAGAATCGCAAAACCATACCACAGGGTATAAATAACGTAAAACACCAGAGAAAAAATGACAATACCGGCCTTTTCGCCAATTTTCTGGGGTTCGACTTTATAATAATTATAGGCGCATTCCACACCCTTTTTGATGATCGTGGCCACCACCTTGGCTTCGGCAAATTTCTTCTGATGGGTCAGATCCTTGTCCAGGGCTTTCATCACGGTGTACCAGTTAAAAAAGGCCTGACGTTCATCCATGTTATGCTTGGCCTGAAGCTCTTTCCCCTTGTTGTAAAACATCAGATCGGTGTCGTCCAGAACACTGGTCAGAATTTTTCCCAGATCACCGGTCACCTTCAGGTCCGCTCCGGTCAGGGCGACCTGGGCGCCGGCACCTATCAGAATCTGGACTGTTTCCCTGGCCTGCTTTTCATCCTTCATCTTCAGGGTTACGGAAATAGTTTTATTCAGTTCTTTTTCAGCTTCTTTTTTCAGTTCCGGAACGTAATAGGCGGATCCCTTGGATATGGAATTGTACAGTTGATCCATATAATTGAGCGCGTTATGCCCATTGAAGACGGGCATGAACAGGATCACAAAAACCACAATGAAGCTCCCCATCAGTCCCATTCCACCATAGAATTCCTTTTTCTTTGCGATCATGACGATCATGCTCCTTTCAGCGTTTTTATATTTTTCAGAAAAGTTCCGATGACCCATACGGCAAAGACGCCGATCACGATAAAAAAGGCATAAACACCAATTTTATCCAGAACCCCGGTGATGTTTTTGGAGAGTGGAATCAGTTCCATATCCGACAGTTTTCCGGGCAGGGCAAATACCCGGTTGACAAAGCCGGCCAGAACCGACATGGCATAAAAGCCGCGAATGGTGATGCCGGGGACCACCTTGGTGACCATGGCGCCGATCTGAATTCCCAGAAGCGAGCCCAGCAGCATGCCCATTGCAAGGGTATAGAATATGAATCCATAAATGGCATATTGGCTAATACCGGCATAGCCTGCTGTAAAAATGATCTGAAAAATATCGGTTCCAACGGTTGTCAGAGATGAAATGCCCAGGACATACACAAAAATGGGAAAGGTCAGAAAGCCGCCGCCAACTCCCATGATGGCCGCTGCCAGGCCCACCAGCGCGCCACTGAGTACCAGAAACACGGCGGATATTTGACGACCTCCGGGAATGATCCCCTGATCAAATGTGATCATGGGAGGGATTTTGATGGCCTGAAGTTTTTTGGGAAGGTTGCCCAAGTCCGCGCCTTCCACTCCTCCGCCATGGGCGCCACCCGTGTCTCCGGATTTTCTGGCATTCAAAAAATCAGTCAGGGCGTAGATACCCAACCCGCCCAGCATGATCACATAAATGGTGGTGATGAATGCGTCACTTAACACCGGATTGATTTCATATAAAAACCGGTTCAGAACACCTCCGGCAGTCGCGCCCCCCATGGCGCCGATCAGAAAGATCAATGCCAGGGAAACCGATATATTTCCCAGTTTTCGATGAATGACACTTCCCATGATCGCTTTGGCAAAAATATGGAACAAATCGGTTCCAACAGCCAGGATGCCCTTGATGCCGGCACTCATCAGAGCCGGTGCAATGACAAATCCGCCGCCTGCACCAATGCATCCGGTGATAAGGCCGGCGCCGATTCCAATCAGAATGGATGCGATAAAAATGCCGTTTGAATAATATGCCGGCATATATGAACTTTTTCCGCCAACAAATTCCGGCAGTGCCCCGGCAATCTGATCGGCAAAAGCAAATCCGCCCAGAATGGCAGGGATACACATCAGCCCCAGCAGAATCAATCGTTTACGGCTTGAAAAAATGGTCCGGGCGATATCGATCTCCCATTGGGCATGCGCCCTTGCCCCAATCATCATGAACTGTCCCCACTGCGAAAAGAATTTCATGCTGTCACTCCTGTACCATTAATGTCAATGTTGAAAGACTGAAACCTGAGGACGGAAGACCGTAGAGACGCAATGCATTGCGTCTCTACCCTCGGTTATCTGTCCCCTGTCCTCTGTCCTCTGTTATCTGTTATCTGTCATCTGACCACTGATCGCTTTCTCCAATTGCCGGATTTTTTCCTCATGAATGGTTTTTTTTCGGTAGGCATCCTGAAGCTTATACAGCAACTCATCGATGTTGAGCGGCTTCATCAGATAATCGAAAGCCCCCAGTTCCATCCCCTCCCGTGCTGCCTCCAGGCATGCATGGCCCGTCAGCATGATCACTTCCAGAAGCGGATTCAGTTTTTTGATTTCCCGAAGCGTCTCGATACCATCCATTCCCGGCATTCGCATATCCAGAACCACCACATCGATGGAATGGGTCTTGAGAAATTCGATGGCATCCTCGCCACGGTTTACACCGGAAACACTGACATTGCGTTTTTTCATGCGTTTCATCAGCGTATCCAGAAAATCAATTTCATCATCGACAAAAAGTACATTAAATGTGTCCATGGTCGCCTCCGGATTGTGCCGCAGCCTCCAGAATTTTTTCCATCAACTCGTCAAATTCACAGGGTTTGGTCAGATAATCGAATGCGCCTTCTGCCATCCCTTCCCGTGCAGCCTCTTCACAGCCATGTCCGGTCAGCATGATCACCTGAAGTCGGGGCGCCATTTTTTTAAATACCTTCAGCACCTCAATGCCATCCATGTCTTCCATCTTCAAATCCAGTACCGCAACATCAAACATGGATTTTCGGAGGATCTGAATCGCTTCGGATCCACTGTATGCTTTCTGCACGTCAAAATGGCGCCTGGCAATCCGTTTGGCCAGTACATTTACAAAGCCAACCTCATCATCGACCAGAAGCAACCGGATATCGGATTGATCCGCTGGAATTTGATTGGACATGGTGTGTCCTTTACGCCCGCGTTGATGTGATGGCATTCAGGCGTGCCTGAATGATTTTTTCTTCCTGGGACCGTTTTCTGGTAGCCGCATCGGCAGCTTTGGCCACCAACTGCTCCATGTCACAGGGTTTCATCAGATAATCGAAGGCGCCCAGTTTCATGCCGTCTATAGCCGATTCAACCGTGGCATGTCCGGTCAGCATGATCACCTCTACAATTGGATATTTCATTTTAATCTCTTTCAAGGTTTCGATACCGTCCATTCCCGGCATTTTGACATCCAGGATCACGACTTCGATATCGCGATGGGCTTCCAGTTGTTTCAGACACTGCTCCCCGGTATGCGCGGCGATGACCTGAAAATTGCGATGGGCTAACCGTTTGGTCATTGCCTCCACAAAGGGAATTTCATCATCCACCAGCAAGAGATTGGCCACTGTCATTGATTTTCTCCTTTTGTTAAAAGATCGGTGCTCATATCGTCTGCCTTCGGCAGATAAATGCCAAAAATGGTACCCTGATCCACCTGACTGCTGACATGAATTTCACCACCCAGGTTTTTGATGATGCCGTAACAGATCGAAAGTCCCAGTCCGGTTCCTTTTCCAACGGGTTTGGTGGTAAAAAAGGGATCGAAAAGTCTGGACAGATTGGCTTCCGGAATTCCCAGACCGGTATCCTGGATTTCAACCACGACCTGATCATCTTTTGTAAAGGTCGAAAGCGTCAAAACACCTCCTTTTTTCTTTTCCATGGCATCCAGGGAATTGTTGATCAGATTCAACAAAACCTGTTGAAGCTCGGATACGGATCCCCGGATTGCCGGAAGTGACGGGTCCAGAATCGTTTTAATCTGGACCAGGCTGTATTTGGCGCGCTGTTCGTAAAGGGCGGAAATATCGGTTATCATGTCATTCAGTTGAATGTACTGTATCCGGGAATCGGTTTTCCGCGCAAAGCTGAGCAGTTTATGGGTGATATCCTTGCATCGGGTTCCCTGAACCCGAATCTGGGACAGGGCATCCTGAATTTCAACCAGATTTTTACTGGTTTTGACATCTTCCTCTTCCAGCAGATCCTGAATCCAGCCGGCCTCCTCCACCATGATCGCTACCGGATTGTTGATTTCATGCGCAATGCCAGCGGCCAGCTCGCCAATGGAGGCCAGTTTGCCGGTTTCAATGACCTGCTGGTTCATGACTTCTTTTTCCCGGTCAGACAATGATATCCTGCTGACCATCCTCCGGGTCAGGATCGCGGACATGGTTACAATCGCCACTCCGCCCAGAATAAAAATAATGATACAAATCCACTGGGTTCGATTGAGATGGGAAAATGCATCCGCCGTGCTCTGCTGGTAAATCAGAAGCCAGTCGTTGTTCTTCAGGAGGGCGGCCGCATAAATATGCCGGTTTCCGGAAACATCCGGCCGCTCGACCACAGCTACGCCGCGTGTTGAAAAATGTTCCCGGTTCATAAAAAAATTGAGAATATCTTCATGGTTTGCTTCCAGTCCGAATCCCAGGCGGGTTTGATATTTCCCTTCCCGGTTGACGATAAAGGCAAACCCCGTCGCACCGATTCGAATCTGCTGTACGAGGTTGTTGAATTCGACAAAATCGATGGTGGCGCGCAGTATCCAGGGTTTTCCATCCCAGACATCCCGCACCGCGATGATAAAATGGGGCATCCCACGCAGTCCCAGAAACACATCGGAGATGAATACCTGACGTTTCATGGCTTCCTGAAACCACTCAGTCTCGTCATAATGGGCTTTTTCCAGGGCAAACGGTCCCGCATATGCGATTTGGAGTCCCTGGTCATCGATGACGCCCAGATCCACAAAAACCGACCCATAGGTCTGCTGCAGTAGTGTCAGCTTGTGCTGAAGAAATTTTTCGTCGTGAAGGTTGACATATCCCTTGCTTTTGGACAGGAAAATGATATCGGCAACCTTCTGATTCAAAAATGCATCGATATTGAGCTGATGCTTTTCAACCAGCTCCGCCAGTTGTTCAAAGACCTTTTCCCGATAGGTCACTCTGAACTGATAGAGAATGGTGGCACTGACAAAAAACACGGGAATGAACGAAACAATGATGATGGACAGAAACATGTTTCTGCTTAACGTCCGGTAATAACCTGTGACCGTTCTCTCGTCTGACATAACATTATTCCTGTATGTGAGCGGTATGCACTATCCTGAAGATGGTCTGTTTCAGTTGATCAATGCTGTTTCCCCGTTTTTCAACAAAATCCACCTGACCGCTCTTCTGTTCCGGCTGGTGAAACTCGGGGCGGAAACTGTGAATGACGACATGAATGTCAGGCGCGATAGATCGTATTTTCATCAGAATATCCGGGTCATTCTGGTCCGGAAGATCCGGATCCAGAATTAACAGATCGAGCGTATTGATACAGGCAATGGTCTCAAGCAATTCCCGGCTGGTTTTGGCCAGATAGATGACATACCCTTCAGAAGTCAGCTCACGTTTGAGATAATCCCTGATGTGAGGGTTTCGATCGGCTATCAGAAGTTCAGTAACCATTTCCATTCGCTTCCTTTTCAGAAAATTCGGTTTTCTTTGAATCCCAGAAAATTATTGCTGAAAGCGATTTCTGTCTTAACCCGGACGGATAGGCATCTGACTCCGGGAATCGCTGACAAGTTATCTTGCAATCAACATGCCATAAAGGATAACAGATTGGATTAAATTATAATTATAAATGGTTAAGCAGATTTTGATGTGGAGAAACAGAAGGATGCAAGCCGATGGGACGCGAAAGCCTGTCGGAAATTTTTACAGTCTGTAAATCAGGTATCACATTTTCGGAGACAGACATATCGGGATATGGGGGTAAATCGGCACAAAAAAACCCCTGTACCGAACAATCGGTGCAGGGGTCACAGGAATCGCAAATTTTTGGAGGCGGCATCCGGATTTGAACCGGAGAATAACGGTTTTGCAGACCGCTGCCTTACCACTTGGCTATGCCGCCAAAAAAATGGAGCGGGAAACGGGATTTGAACCCGCGACTTCAACCTTGGCAAGGTTGCACTCTACCACTGAGTTATTCCCGCTCAGTTGTGGTTGCTTATTAGCGTTTTGCTGCTTTTTTGTCAACCCTTTTTCTTAGAGCGTGTTTGAAGATTCTGGATCAGGCCCGATAGCAAGGCGAAAAGTTCATCAAAAGCGGAGCATACACAGGGTATGTGAGCATTTTGAGGTGCTTTTTAAAGCAGTTAGCGGGCCTCAGACGGGATNNGTGCCCGGGGCCGCTCCCGCATTACATTTTTACATACTGCCGAAACTGAAGGAAATAGTCGATGCCGGACCAGATGGAATAAATCAGTGCCCCATACAGAAAAAACAAACCAATGCCCTGAAAATTCAGACCAAAATAAGGATAATGGATCAGAAGCGGAATGATGGCCGCGATCTGAAAACCGGTTTTGTACTTGCCCAGATTGGATGAGGACATGTCACTCTGGGTTTCAACCAGAAAATTTCTCAGTCCGGTGATGGCAATCTCCCTGCCAATGATGATACAGACGATCCATGCCGGCGCCCATCCATGAGAAACAAGCATGATAAAGGAACAGGATACCAACAGTTTATCCGCAAGGGGGTCCATGATTTTGCCAAAATTGGAAACCAGCCCCTGGCTTCTGGCCAGGAATCCATCAAAATAATCCGTGATTGCGGCCGCACTGAACAGCAGGGCAGCCGCAAATGAAGAGATTTTGTTGGGATACATCATCAGAAGCACAATTCCCGGTACAGATGCAACCCGGCACATGGTCAGAAAATTGGGCTGACTGGCGACAGTCTTGACTCGATTCAGCGATGGCAGTTTCATGGTTAAGAGACCTTGGTGGTTGCTTTTTTCCAGTCGGAAAGAAATGCCTCGATTCCCCTGTCCGTAAGGGGGTGGGAAGCGAACCGTTTCAGTACATTAAACGGAATGGTGGCAATATGTGCACCGATCATGGCGGAATCCAGAACATGAAGCGGGTTGCGGACACTGGCGACAATCACTTCGGTGGGGAATCCATAATTATCATAAATCTGGAGAATCTGTTCGACCAGGGTCAGGCCATCCTGCGACAGATCATCGAGTCGGCCGACAAATGGACTGACATAGGTAGCGCCAGCCTTGGCGGCCATGAGTGCCTGAAGTGGTGAAAAAACCAGGGTTACATTGGTCCGGATTCCTTCCGATGTCAATTGTCGAACCGCCTTGATGCCATCCACGGTCATGGGAATTTTGACCACAATATTGGCATGGATCGCAGCCAGTTCCCGGGCCTCTTTCAGCATGCCATCGACATCCAGACGGATGACCTCTGCACTGATCGGTCCATCCACAATGGCGCAGATATCCCGGATGATGGTTTCAAAATTTCGCCCCTCTTTGGCAATCAGACTGGGGTTGGTGGTAACACCGTCCACCATGCCCATGTTGTAGGCTTCCCGGATTTCATCGATATTGGCTGTATCCAAAAAAAATTTCAATTTTTGACTCCTTGTTCAAACTGGAAAAAGACATGGACGACATAAAGAACAAAAAGGATGTTGCCGGGAGCGTTGAGCGTACCTGGCATCAATCCCGGGTATTCTGCTCTTCCCGAATTTTTTTATCGCGCAAATAGTTATCCCGGCATTCTGTGCTGCAAAAATAGAGGGTTTTCCCGTTCTCAATAAGCGGAACACCGCTACGCTTCGGGAAATAGACACCGCATACCGGATCAGCGATCATGACATCCTCAATATCTCCGGCCTTGGCATTCATGGATTGTTGAAGCCCCTGAAAATGGCGAATCATCGCGGATTTGATCAGCCTGAACCCAAAATATCCCACTGCTATCAGAATCAATATTTTAAGCATCGACGAGATGAACTCCGATCGGCAGATCGTCAAGATTTGCCAGAAGATGTTGGACCGGGACCAATTGGACCGGATGAATCAAATCCGGGGCAATGTCGCAGAGCGGTTGCAGAACAAAGCGACGGACATGCATTCTGGGATGCGGGACTGTCAGCCTGGCATGGTTGATGACCCGGTTTTCATAAAAAATGATATCCATATCCAGAATCCGGGGACCAAAACGGACGGACGGGCCTGTCCGGCCGGCGCATCGCTCAATCTGTTTCAGACAGTCAAGGAGTTGAAACGGGTCAAGCCGGGTGGATACCCGAATGACCTGATTGATAAACCAGTCCTGATCCAGATAATCGACCGGATCGGTGCGATAGATTCGGGAGGTCTGAATCAGGTCTGTGTGATCGGAATTGACCAGACTGTCAATACCATTCTGACAATTCAGACGTTTGTCACCCAGATTGGAACCAATGCAAATATACGCATCACCGACAGATATCATATCATCACAGAAGCCGCGAATTCAAGTATCGTGATGCAGCGGACAGCCTTCATTCTTCAGCTTCATCCCTCATTAAACCTTCAGTCTTCAGCCTTTATTTAAATGACTCCCCGAATCCGGTCCATCGCTTCTTTCAGCCGATCTGCTCCCATGGTGAGTGCAATCCGGAAATACCCTTCCCCCGCCGCGCCGAACCCGTTTCCGGGTGTTACGACGATTCCTGCCCGGGTCAGAAGATGGCTGGCAAATCCGGTTGATGTGTATCCTTTGGGAACTTCCCCCCAGACATAGAATGTGGCTTTGGGTCTTCTGGCTGAAAATCCCATGCTGTCCAGTCCATCCATGACAATATTCAACCGTTTCTGGTATTCGGCATTGATCTGATCCAGACAGGTCTGATCACCGTCCAGAGCCGCCATCCCCGCAAACTGAACGGCCTGAAACGCGCCGGAATCGATATTGCTTTTGATTTTACCAAGGGCCTGAATGATTTCTTTCCGGCCTACCGCAAATCCAAGCCGCCATCCGGTCATGTTATAGGTCTTGGACAGGGAATGAAATTCGATACCAACGGATTTTGCACCCTCGACTTCCAGAAAACTGATCGGTTTGTAGCCGTCAAACGCAATTTCGGAGTAGGCTGCGTCATGGCAGACGATGATGTCGTTTTTTTTGGCAAATTCCACAACAGACTGAAAAAATTCTTTGCCGGCAACGGCGGATGTCGGGTTGTTGGGATAGTTGATGAACATCAGCCTGGCGGCTTTGGCCACATCCGCGGGGATGGCATTCAAATCCGGAAGAAAATCGTTGGATTTGACCAGATCCATGAACCAGGTTTTGCCACCGGCAAAAGCGACACCGGTATGATAAACCGGATATCCCGGACTGCTGGCCAGGGCCAGGTCTCCGGGGTTGATGAATGCCAGGGGAATATGGGCAATCCCTTCTTTGGAGCCGATCAGGGTCACGACTTCCTGATCCGCATCCAGGGCGACTTGGAAGCGTTTCTGATACCAGTTGGCCACGGACTGATTGAACTGCCCCATTCCGGAATAGGATGGGTAGCGATGATTGGCCGGGTTTCTGGCTGCCGCGTTCAGTGCATCGATAATATGGGGTGGTGTGGGCATGTCCGGATCACCGACGCCCAGATCGATGATATCGACACCCTGTTTCCGGACGGCCGCTTTCTGGGCATCGATTTCCTTGAACAGATAGGGTGGCAGTTCTTTCAACCGGTCGGATAGATCAATTTGAAAACTCATTTGTATATTCCTCTCATTTCCAGGCTTCTTCATTCAGTTGTGCCGTATAGATCAGACGGGCATCGCCTTCCAGATACAGGTCGCCAAATCGCCCGTCCGTTTGTTGAAAATAAATCGTCAACATCGAACCGCTTCGGGTGGTCAGTGTAACCGGGGATGTCAATCCATGCCGCAATGCCATGATCAATGCGCTGGCAGTCGCACCGGTGCCACAGGCCAGGGTTTCATTTTCCACACCCCGTTCATAGGTCCGGATAGCCAGGGCACCATCGGCCATTTTGCCGACAAAATTGACATTGGTTCCGGCCGGTGCAAAATCCGGATGATACCGCACTTCCCGCCCCATGTCGCATACCGGGGCCAGGACCACATCTGCCACTTCAATCACCACATGGGGCACCCCGGTGTTGATGCTGCTGACCGTGCATATGCCGGTTGACAGAACAACGGGAAAATTCAGTCTGGCCACGGATGGATCGGTCAACCGGATTTTCACCCGGCCGTCGGCATTGATGTCTGCCGCGATGATGCCGGCCATTGTCTCAAAACGAACCCGGTTTTTGGCAATGCCCAGCATGCATGCCATGCGCGCCGCACACCGGGCCCCGTTACCGCACATTTCCGCCACACTGGCATCGGCATTGAAAAAGCGCCATCTGAAATCGGCCTTGTCCGAATGTTCAATCAGAATCACCCCATCCGCTCCCACGGACAGTTTGTGCCGACAGACACCAACGATCAATTCTTTCAGGGATG
>DFZE01000072.1:8817-24980 GCA_002382065.1 Desulfobacteraceae bacterium UBA4064 | reverse complement strand
GAATTATGCGCGTACGGGAGTTATACACCAATTATCTGATTTTGTTTTTGTTTTTTCCGCCGCGCATGCGGCTCCGTCCAACAGCGTCTTCTTTCGCCCGACCGGTTCCCTCCAATATTGGGACATGATGACGGATCAGCGGACGATCAGTGGATATCAGAACTGGATTGACCGGTATGATGTCAATGGCGGGATGGACCTGGTCAGCTCAACCATTTTTGCCGCACTTTTGGGATCCCCGGCGATGGCCGACTCATATATGGGGTCTGCGCCAAAATAGCTCAACCCCACGCGATAGACACGGTTTGGGTCAGGCTTCAACAGCGGGGCGACGGGCTTCGGGTGTCGGTTCGGGTCAGATCGATAGACGTGTTCAAAGCAGGCTGTCTTCTTTCCCAATCCGAAATCAGCAATATGAGCGATGAAATCAGGATCAGGAGTACGGCCGGCCAAAGATGTTTGAGTGTTGTCAACATATTTAAAATGGATCAGTTGTCAGTGGATGGGAAATGGTGGTCAGTTTCCTGTATTGTATGGTTTGGTGTAAATGGTATGTTGCGGGCGTACTGTTTCAGTCATGCCATGAAATTTTCGGATCAATGAGAGCGATGTTCCCTCAGCCAATGTGCGAGTCGAACCAAGCCTTCTTCGGTGGAAATTTGGGGTGTGTATCCCAAATCCGTTATGGCAGCCCGAATATCAAACCAGTGGGATGTCGAAAGCTCCCGGGCGGTAAATCGCGTCAGTTTGGGCTCACCCGGAAGATGGAACGTTGAATAAATCCATTCCAGAGCAGCGCCGATTTTTATGGCCGTGGCAGCGGATATGGACCGGCGGACCGGAGGCAGATTTGCGGCCTGTAAAATGGCATTCACCATGTCCCACAGCCGGACCGGTTCTCCCTGACTGATAAAATAGATATGGCCGGAGAGCGCCGGGTTGTCCTTCAGGCAATCAGCCGCCAGCACATGGGCTTCGGCGGCATTGTCGATATAGACCACATCCACCTGGTTGTCGCCGGTTCCGATTTGAACCAGGCTTTTGGCGCGGGCGATGATTCTGGGAACCAGGTGGTTGTCTTCCGGCCCCCAGACCAGGTGGGGCCGGAGGATGATGGCGGGAAGACCGTCTTGGGCCGCCTGTCTCACCAGTTGTTCGGCAATGGCCTTGGTGGCCGGATAGGCCGCATCGAAATGAAACGGGTAGGGGGCCGATTCATTGACGCCAGCCATGTTTCCGCCGGTAAAGACAACGCTGGGGGAACTGGTATGGATCAGCCGGGGAACATGATGTTTCTGACACGCGGCAATCACGTTCCGGGTTCCATCCACATTGACGGCATGATAGGTTGCCGGATCGCCCCAGACCCCGGCTTTGGCCGCGGTGTGATACACCACATCCATTCCGGCGCAGGCGGATGCCACGGCTGCGGCATCGGATATGTCGGCCTGAATCTGATTGATGCCCAGGTCATCCAGGGCAGGGTATTGGTTCCGACTGAGGCTGTTTACCCGATCCCCCCGCCTGACAAGCAATCGGGCAATGGCTTTGCCCAGAAATCCGCCTCCACCGGTGATCAGAACATTTTCCGGGTGATGAAAACGGGTTGACATGGTGGATTCCCTTAAAATCAGTGTTTCCGGATCTTTCCAATGGCAAATGAAATGAAAAACACAATGGACGCCAATACAACAATGGTCGCACCGGAAGCGATGTTCAGGTAGCAGGATATCACCAGCCCGCCGACCGTGGAAAACAGCGCGATGACGATGGACGCCACAATGATTCTGGAATAATGATTGAAAATCTGGGTGGCTGCGGCTCCGGGGATGACCAGAAGCGCGGAGACCAGTATGATTCCAGTAATTTTGATGCTGATGACAATGGTGATGGCCAGAATGGTCAAAAAGAAATGATCCAGAAATGTTACCGGCATCCCGCTGACCAGGGCGACTTCCGGATCAAAGGCAATAAACAGGAGTTCCTTGAAAAACAGGAAAACAGACAGCAGAATGGCGCCGCCAAGACCCGCTATAATCGCCAGATCCCATCGGCTGATTGCCAGAATATTGCCGAACAGATATCCAAACAGATCCGTGTTATAGACATCCGAGAGCCCAATGCAAATCACGCCAATGGCCATTGCCAGTGAAAAGAAGATACCGATGGCCGTATCCACCCCGATCCGCTTCTGTTTGCTGACAAAGCTGATGGCATTGGCCACGATACCGGCAAAAACAATGGCCGCTAAAATCGGGGGAATGCCCAAGAGACTGCCGATGGCAACACCGCCGAACGCCGAATGCGCAATCCCCACACCAATAAACGCATACCGGCGCAGTACCACAAAAAAAGAAACCACGGCCAGGACAATGGACAACATGACTCCGGCGATCAGCGCATTCTGCATGAATTGGTGCTGAAGAAGATCAATCATGATCCATATGCCTCATGCGACAGGAAATACAGTGGGCATCATGCACCATGACCTTGAGATCCCTGCCCAGAAACTGATCCCGGATTTCGGGTTGCAGATAGCCGGTGGGGTCTCCGTGATAATGGATCTGGCGGTTCAGGCAGGCCACCTGGTCTGCATGGGTGGTGATGACACCAATATCATGGGAGACCATGATGACAGAAAGCCCTTTTTCATCCCGAAGTCGGGCCAGTAGTTCATAGAATTCATCCTGCGCAACACTGTCCACGCCGGTTGATGGTTCATCCAGAATCAATAACCGGGGGTCGGCCACCAGGGCGCGGGCAATATTGACCCGCTGTTGCTGTCCGCCGGAAAGTACGCCAAACTGGCGTTCGGCATGATCGGCCATGCCCACCCGATCCAGTTGGCTCAGAGCCGCTTCTTCATGCGCCCTGCGAAAGCGGGTAAACAGGCCCATTTTATGATACAGGCCCATCATGACCACATCTTTCACCCGAACCGGAAAAGACCGGTCAGCCAGAGAAATCTGGGGCAAATACCCCACCCGCATCCGGCTGACTTTATCCGGTTTTCGGCCAAAAAGGGTTACCGAGCCTTTATCGGGCGTCAAAAGACCCAGAATCACCTTGAGAAGGGTGGATTTACCGCCGCCATTCGGACCAACCACCCCCAGAATTTCACCGGCATGGCAGGTCAGATAGATCGACTTGAGTACCCACCGATCATCATAGGATACCCATACATCCTGGAGGTTTACCAGGGGATCGGTTTGCAGGGCGGATTCGGCGTCAGCAGAAATGCTCACTGCATGGCCTCCCGAAGAATATCCATATTGTGGTTCATCATATCCAGATAGGTTTGTCCGCCGCGAATATCCGGTCCGCCAATCGGATCCAGAAACAACACCCGGACCCCTGCTTCCCGGGCAATGACTTCCGCAACCCGGGCATTGAATTGGGGCTCTGCAAACACGGCCTGAATGTTGCTTTCCCGGATTTGGTTCACCATATCGGCGATCATTTTGGGGCTCTGATTCCGGCCGGGCGACGCCTCGATGACGCCGTCGCATTCCAGCCCGTAACGACCGGCAAAATAATCCCAGGCCGGATGAAAGGCCACATATTTTTTAATTTTAAAGGCGTCGACGGTTTCCCGAATCGATTTGTCCAGGTCATCCAGCTTTTTTGAATAGGCATCACCCTGAAGCCTGTATTCGGCAGCATGTTCTGCATCCGCCCTGGAGAGCGCCTGAACAATTCGGGCCACCATCTGCTTTGCCAGAACCGGATCCAGCCAGACATGCGGGTTTGCCGATTCATGGTGGCTCTGGTCATTGGCCTTTTGTTTATGCTTGTCATGGTGATGGCCAACCATCTGGATGAGTGGCATATCATCCGAGAGCACAACGGTTTCAAGGGATTTTCCCGATGATCTTACAGCGGAATTGGCCCAGAATTCCAGACCCGCGCCAACCATGAAAAAGAGTCGGCTGGCCGAGAATGCCTGGACCATGGCGGGTTTCAGTTCAAATGTGTGCGGACTGGCGCCGGGCGGCACAACAACCGTCACATGGACCCGATCGCCGCCAACCTGCCGTACCATATCGGCAACCGGATAAATACTGGCCATGATTTTGACGGGTTCGGCAGATGCAACAGAAGCCGATAGGGTGATCAGGATGATGAGTGCAGGCGATATTTTTCTGAAATTCATGATTTCCTCATGTACAGAAGTCAGAATACAGAATTCAGAAGCCAGAATATATAGGGAATGGTTGCTGTTTATTAAAATGATATTTTCCTTATTTATTCNNATTCTGTATTCTGTTTTTCCACAATAATTATTGACCGACACCAGTAACTATCCGATGTAAGGCAAAATTTTGTAAATGATTTCCTGTTTTGGCAGCGCGCCAATCAGGGTGTCCCTGAGATATCCGGCATCAAAAATCAAAAGGGTGGGAATACTGAGCGTGTTATATGTGGATGCCGTGACCGGATTGGCATCGACATTCAGCTTGCCGACCCGCAGTCTGCCCGCATATTCCGAGGCCAGATCATGAATAATGGGGGTGAGTGCTTTGCAGGCGCTGCACCAGGGCGCCCAGCAGTCCACGATGGCAGGCAGCGGCGAGTTGAGTATCAGGTTTGAAAAATTCTGATCCGACAGCATGACGGGTTGCGTGTTGCGAAGATCGGCTGTTGCCAACGGGGAGCCGCATTTTCCGCATTTTCCTGTTTTCCCCACCTGATCAGCCGGAATCCGGTTGCGGGTTCGGCATGAGGGGCAGCGATACATGAATGGGGTTACCGAAGCCATAGTGCTATCCTTTCGATATGATATACTTCAGTTGGTCACAATTTGAGTGCTCCCTGGCCGGCCTTTCACGGCAGGACGGTCGCNNAGATTGTGACCGTTCAAAGTATACCAAACGATCTCAATTTGCTGTGAAGGGTTTTCCGGGTGATGCCCAAAAGCCGGGCCGCCTGGCTCTTGTTGCCGCCGGTGGATTCAAGTGTTCGGATAATGGCGGCTTTTTCAACCGCCACCAACGGCATGTCCGGTACAAAATTGGGATGATTGGCGGAACTGTCAACGGTTTCGTCGGGGTTGGCTGGCAAAATCGGCAGTTCGCTGTCATCCAGGAAATCGGATCGGGCCAACACGACTGCCCGCTCAACCGTATTCATCAGTTCCCGGACATTCCCGGGCCAATCATACCGGATCAGATGATCCATGGTCCGGGGGGTAAATCCCCGGATGGTTTTGCGGTTGACCGCGGCAAATTTTTCCACAAAATGCTGTGCCAACAAGGGAATATCCTCACGCCGTTCCCGAAGCGGGGGAATTGTCAGGTTGACCACATTCAGCCGATAATACAGATCTTCCCGAAATTTCCCCTGTGCAATCAGGGGCGGCAGCAGCCGGTTGGCTGCGGCAACCACCCGGACATCGACCGGAATGACCTGTTCCCCGCCGACCCGCATCAATTCCCGTTCCTGAAGGACACGAAGCAGTTTGACCTGCATCATCAATGACATTTCACTGACTTCATCCAGAAACAGGCTGCCACCCGCGGCCTGAACAAACCGCCCTTCCTTGCGGCGTTCCGCACCGGTGAATGCCCCTTTTTCATGGCCGAACAGTTCGGATTCCAGCAGGGTTTCGGTGATTGCGGCGCAATTGATCTTGATAAACGGGCCGCTTTTCCGGTGGCTGTTGTAATGCAGTGCGCCGGCAATCAGTTCCTTGCCGGTTCCGGATTCGCCGCTGATCAGGATGGTGGCCTCTGACGGGGCTACCTGGGCCACGGTGTCCAGGAGTTTTTCCATTGCCGGACTGTTGCCCACAATATTCCGGCGGTCAAAACAGGAGGCCAGGCTTTGTCTGAGGGCCAGGTTTTCATTTTTTAAAACCGCATGTTCCATGGCCCGGTTGATGGTAATTTTAAGCTTGGTAAAGTCCAGCGGCTTGATCAGATAATCATACGCCCCGGATTTGAGCGCATTGATTGCGGTTTCAACCGATGAATAGGCAGTCATGATCACCACGGGAATGGCCGGATTGAATGACTTGATATGTTCCAGTGCCTCCAGACCGCTGACATTCACCATGCGGATATCCATCAGAATGAGATCATAGGCTCGCTGTCTGACACAGGAGATGGCTTCTGATCCATCATCCGCCTCGGACATGTCATAGCCCCAACTGGAAATCAGGGTTTTTAACATGGTCCGGTGGGCCCTGTCATCATCAACAACCAATATGGCTGGTTTTATCCGGTTCATTTATGAAACTCCAATCGAACTTTGTGCCTCTGCGCCCTTGCCACTTTGTCCCTTTCTTTACCGGGAAAAAAGTATTGAGATATGAGTATTGTGTATTGAGAAGCCGCAGGACCGTACAACGGCTGCTCTGCCGCAATGCTGTTTGCGGCTCCTTCAGCCTTCAGCCTTCAGACTTTTTCCCGGCAACCGGATTATGACGACAGTTCCCTGACCGGGTTCACTTTCCACACGGATATCGCCCTGATGGGCTTCGATAATGTTATGGGCAATCGCAAGGCCCAATCCGGTCCCGGACGACTTGGTCGTGAAATAGGGGTCGAATATCTGGGTCAGGTTTGCCGGATGAATGCCGGACCCGGAGTCTGCAATACGGATGAGACAATTTTCTCCCGAAGCATCCGGCTCGATGGAAACATCCAGCCTCCCGCCATCCGGCATGGCTTCAAACGCGTTTAAAAAGAGATTGAGCAGTACCTGATTCATGCGATCCGCATCAACCGAAACGGGATGAACGGTTTCACCCTCCTGAATACGGATTTCAATGTTTTTTTCAAGAGCCTGTTGTTTCAGAAGTGCGATTGTCCGGGCAATCAATGATCCGGGCAGGATTGGCTGCATGGACAGGGTAACAGGTTTGGCAAATTCGAGCAACTGCGAGACGACCCGGTTGAGACGGTCAACTTCCTGGATCAGGATCGAGGCGGTCTGGGCATCTTCCGGGACATTGGCATAGCGCTCCTGAAAATAGGTGGCAAATCCCTTGATCGAGCTCAGGGGATTACGGATTTCATGCGCGATACCGGCGGAAAGACTCCCCAGGGATGCCAGACGCTGGCTTCTGGCCAGGGCTTTTCTGAGGGAGGCGACTTCCCGAAGGTCTTTTAGCAGAATCACATATCCCAAAGCAGATTGGTCCTCATCGGTCAGTTTGGCTGCATTGATTTCAAATGGAACCGGCTCGGCGCCGGAAATGCAGCATTCGATGGTTTGAATGACCGGGCCGTGATGAATATCCGGATGGGTGACAAGACTCAGTAGTTCCTGCGGAATGATATCCGAGGCATATCGGCCAACCGGATTGGTATCGGTTATGTTCAGCAGTTGCAGGGCGACCGGATTGATGGAGACAATCCGCAATTCCATGTCCAGCGCAGTCAATCCGACGGGCATGTTGTCCACCAGTGTATCCGAGAATGCCTTGATGCGGGACAGGGATGATCGGGCAGCCCGGTAGCTCATGGCCATAAAGAGGAGCATGACGCCGGCAAATCCGATTAAAAGCAGAATGGTTCCCATAATCACGGTATGGCGCATATCCAACTGGATCGATTGATCGATGGATGTGGTATCCAGCCCGATAAAAATGATTCTGGGCGGATCAGGCTTTGCTTCCGGTCCCGGGAAAATGGGAAAATGGGGCATGTCCTTCATGCGTTTCCGTTTGATTCCCGGCGGCATGCTCCTGGCCGGTGTAAACCGTTTATAAATTTCAAAGGCAGAGCCCCGACTGGCATCGGTCACGGTTCGCCACTGCATGTCTCCGGACAACACAATCTGCTGCAAATTCATGTCTGTGCCGTATTGTTTGCCGATCTGCTCCGGATCACTGCTGGCGAGAACCCAGCCTTCGAAGTCTGTTACAATCAGATGAACGATATCCGGCTGCTGGGAGGTTTCCATCAGAAGTTTCTGCAACTGGAATCCGCTCCAACTGTCCATCATGCCGGTTCGTGTACCGGCCTCGAATGAGCGAATGAGGGCTGCGCCTTTTTCCTGAAGCAGATTGATGCTCTGTTTTTTCTGACGATGTATGTTCTCAGCCGTCATGAAGGCAAAGATTGGAAACAGCACCAGCACTGCGCCGATAAATATCCAGGGCGGAATGCCAAGCCATGATTTGTTTTTGAGGGGATTCATTTTCTAAGAAATTCAACCGTTGAAATACGTGTTCATTCACTTCGTTGTCGGATGACTTCCAGTCATTGATCAACCTCCCCGACCGATAACGCACCCATCATCCTTGTCTGGAAAGCTATATTAATATCAATATGCAACCGCGTTGGCAATCATGTCATCAAAATATTTTCTGATTGTACCGATGGTTTCGTTCCGTAGCCGGATGGTTGAACAGGATTTCAATCTGCATTGACCATCCTATGGGAATGGGGTATTAAATACGTGACCGACGGTTTTACCTTATCACCATGGATTTATCAGGAGATGTTATTTTTATGTCGTCCATACAACTTCGTGTTGGAATTCTGTTTCTGGTGCTGTCTCTGCTGGTTTCCGCCTGCGCGCCCAAAAAAGTGATTGTGACAGAAAAACCACCTCAAAAACCGCCGGTTGTCCGGCCGACTGTACCGGTAAAACCGGATTTGGGTGATGATCTGTTTACGGATGCCGAACAGTTATATCAGAATAAACAGATTGATGCGGCTCTCGAAGCGTATCAGACGTATCTGAACCGGTATCCGGCCGGTTCCTGGGCTCCGGATTCCCTGCTTCGAACCGGACAAATCCTTCTGGAGCAGGGAAAACCGGCCCAGGCCCTTCGGCCATTACAGCGCCTGTCTCTGGAATATCCCAAAAGCTCCCTGTCTGCGGATGCCGATCTGCTCGCCCTGCAGATATACCTTCAAATGAATAATTTTACCGGCGTGATTCAGCGGGCGGAAGAGCTTTTGGCCCGGCCCCTGAAACCCGAAACCGCCTTGAAAATCAGGGGAATTTTGGGCGATGCACTGATTTCAACCGGCAAGACCCGGGATGCGATGCGGGTTTGGGATCAGGCAATGGATCAGGCGGATGATGAAGGCCGGAATGTAATCCTGAAAAAGATGGAAAAAGCTGCAGAACAAATGTCTGCCGATGCACTGATCGGGTTTTCCAACCAGGTGCATAACAATCAGCTTCAGGGAGAGATGGTTTATCTGGCTGCGTTACAGAAGGCGGACCATGAAAACTATGACCATGCATCGGCAATTCTGGATGCATTTATGAATCGGTTTCCGCAACATGCACGCCTTTCGGATGTTCAGCAGATTGCTGACCGGATTCAGCAGCAGTCCCAGTTTTCCCGTCAAACGATCGGCTGTCTTTTGCCCCTGACCGGCCAGTACGAGGCGTATGGTAAAAAAGCGCTGAGAGGACTGGAAATGGCCCAGTTTTTGTTCAGTCAGTCAAACGCGGGGCTACCGCTGACGGTTCTGGTTCGGGATACGGCATCAAGCCCGGAAAAAGCCGCCGAGCTGGTCATGGAACTGGCCCGGGAGAAAAAGGTTGCTGCCATTATCGGGCCGGTTGGCAGTGCTGAAAGCGCGGCTCAGGCTGCCCAGGAGAACCAGATTCCCATCATCACCCTGACTCAGAAAGAAAAAATATCCCAGATCGGCAACTATGTGTTTCGACATTATATCACGCCGGAAATGCAGGCTGAAACACTGGTTTCCTATTCTGTCAAAAAACTGGGCTTGACCCGTTTTGGCGTTTTGTATCCAAAAGACAACTATGGCGCCAGTTTCATGAACATTTTTTGGGATCGGGTTTTGGCCCATGGCGGAAAAATGGTTGCTGCCGAGGGGTATGACCCTGCCGCAACCGATTTTGAAGAGCCGATAAAAAAACTTTCCGGCGCCTACTATTCATTGCCAAATCCCGATGTTCCCTGGCAGCCACCCACGGATGCCATGATTCAGGCCCTTTTCATCCCGGATTCACCATCCAAGGCAGCGATGATCATCCCGCAGATTGCCTACCATGATCTGAACCGGATATTCATTTTTGGGCCCAACATGTGGCATACGTCAAACCTGTTTCAGGCATCCGCGTCACTGGCCAACGGACTGTTTTTTGCCGATGGATTTTTTGCGGAAAGCAGCCGTGGCAAGGTGCAATCATTTGTGAACCAGTTTCGGGATACTTATGATGAATCCCCGGGGTTTCTCGAAGCCATAACCTATGATTCGGCTATGATGCTGTTTTCTGTCATCGCCGATCCAAACCTGAAATATCGCAGCAATATCCGCAATGCCCTGCTGGATATGCCGGAAATGGATGGCTTGACCGGATTCACCCGGTTCAACCCGGAAAGGGACGCCCAGAAAAACCTGATTCTTCTTCAGATACGGGAGGGACAGTTTATCGAAACGGCCATCCATTAGGAATCGGCGTCATGCATTCGACCTATCGCATCTATCAGATTTTCAGCAGTCTGGCGGTGATTGCCGGATTTCCGCCATTCTGGCTGTATTCCAGGCTGACCGGACGCCATCGTGACGGCCTGTCACAGCGGTTGGGCCGGTATTCCCCTGTTGATGCCGCGCATATTCAGGGTTCCCCACGGTTCTGGATTCACGCGGCATCCATGGGAGAGGTCATGGCGGCGGATGCACTGATCGATCATCTCCGGTTAATGTGTCCGGGGTGTGCCATCATTCTGTCAACCGTCACCGAACACGGGTATCGGCTGGCAGAACAACATATGTCGGACAAGGTTTACCCGATATATGCGCCAATTGATTTTATCCCGGCTCTCAGTCGGACCATGCGGATTTTCAGACCCGATATTCTGGCATTCATGGAAACAGAGCTCTGGCCCAACTGGATCATGACAGCCCATGGGATGGGGATAAAAACAGTCCTGATCAATGGTCGGATTTCCAGAAGATCCATTGGCCGGTATCTGAAAATCAGGCCCATGATGTCAGAGCTGTTGAATCACATGAGCGGGTTCAGCATGATTCAGGCCGGAGATGCGGCGCGGATTTGTCAGATGGGCGCGCCTGTAGCCCGGGTGACGGTGAATGGAAATGCCAAATATGACCGGCTGCTGAATCAGACCAATGAAATGGATCGACAATCGGTTCAATGGCTTTTGGACAGGTTAACCGGCCGGCCGGTGTTTCTGGCTGGAAGCATCCGCCAGGAAGAGTACCGGATGATGATAACGGTTTTTGAAGACCTCCAAGGTTTTTTTCCGGATCTGCTACTGATTCTGGCACCCCGCCATCTGGGGCGGTTACCCGATATTTGCCGGGAGTTGTCTGCAAGAGGCATCGGATTTCAAAAGCGAACCGATATTGGCTCTGGCGCCATTACCACACCGATTCTGGTGCTGGACACCATGGGGGAACTGAAAGACTTTTACAGGTTGGCCGATGTGGTATTCTGCGGCGGCAGTCTGGCGCCCAAAGGGGGACAGAATGTCATGGAGCCTGCGGCATGGGGAAAGCCGGTTCTTTTTGGCCCGCATATGGATGATTTTCTGGATGCCAGGGACATGCTGGAGGCAACCGGCGGTGGCCGGACAGTGGCGGATACCCGGGCACTTTTTGAAAACGTGCGGCTTCTCCTGACCCATTCGGATCAGGCAGCCGCCATGGGCAGTCGGGCCAGAATCGCCGTCGAGTCCAACCGGGGAGCTGCCAAACGACATGCCCGGTTTATGGTTCGGCAGTTGACATCATCGGACAGGTGCTGATGATTCAAAATAAAGGCAGGGCCTTTCGACCCTGCCCGCCATATTCTGCTGAACTGATTTACAACAAAACCTATTTTTGCGGTTTGCCAAAAACCTCGGCAAACATGTCCATATCCCAGGATCGACATTCCGCGATGTTCTGACGAAATTTCAGAAAATCGATGGTATCCTTGCCCGTGATTTTTTTGGTATTGAAGGCGCCAAAACCCAAAAACGCCTCCCCGCCCATATTGGCGGCCAGCCAATGCCGGTGGGCGTTTTTCATGGTATCCCAGAAGAATTTTTTCTTCTGACGAACGCTGTCAATGGATTCGATGAGGCACCCCGGAAACAGGTTGGCAAAGGTCCAGTTTACCTTGTCCACTTCCCTGTCCAGCAACTCGAAATCCGCGTTGGACTGATGTGTCTTGACGAACTCGCGCGCTGACTTGGCTTCTTCTCCAGCCTTGTATTCACCGTACACGATATCGCCGTCCTTGACATAGGTGTCGGTATAGACCAGGGGATTCCGGACCCATTTTCCATCCACCTTCAGAACCGGAACCACCTTGCTGATCATTCCCTTTGCCGTCATCTTGTAGGCGGACCACATCTCACAGGAAACACAATTCCACATGGCATCTTCCATGGTCAGATACCAGGGAAGAAAATCCGATGCGCCACCCACCGGCGCCGATCCATGTTTGGGACCGGCCTGACCAAAAATGGCCAGGTCCGACGAAATGGCCAGGTCACATGCCATGCCGATTTCCTGACCACCCGCAACCCGCATGCCGTTGACCCGGCAAATGGTTGGTTTTTTGCACATCAGAATGGCATCCACCATTCCGTTGAAGAGCTCCATGTACTGACCGTATTCATCCGGCCGCTTGCTGTAATATTCGCTGTATTCTTTTGTATTGCCGCCAGTGCAGAACGCAAACGGTCCCGTACCGGTAAACACGACCGAAACCACGCTGCGGTCCAGGGATGCATTCTGAAAACCGGCAATGACCCCTTTGACCATTTCGGTGGTATA
Organism: Desulfobacteraceae bacterium UBA4064; assembly: GCA_002382065.1. Taxonomy (GTDB): domain Bacteria; phylum Desulfobacterota; class Desulfobacteria; order Desulfobacterales; family Desulfatirhabdiaceae; genus UBA4064. The sequence continues at coordinate 12,252 of DFZE01000072.1, read as the reverse complement.
GGAATTATACTGTTTGGGGTTGTTCAACCGGACCCATGCCACATAAAGACCTTCCACAACCTTTCCTGACGGATCCAGCAGCGGTTTTTTCTCATACACCACACACGGGGGCTCGGTTCCCCAATGCATATCCGAATGCAGCATATGGTCCTTTTTTCCATCTTCTCTCGGCATCCATTCCAAAGCCATATTTTTCTCCTTGATTGGTATCGTATTAAAAATCCGGTGTCAGAACAAGCCGTCTCTTGGGAGGATTGTGATGCGCCTCCTCGAAGGCCGCCGCAATGGTACTCATCGGCCGGGTTTCGACAAACGACTCGACGTTGATACGGCCTTTGAGAACCATGTCGAGCACCGCGGGATAATATTCCGGCAGACATCCCCATGTTCCGATCATTTCCGCATCGAATGCCATCAACCGGCTGATGGAATACTCGACTTTTGCCATTCCAAAACCGACGACGATCAGTTTCCCGATAAAACTGAGCAATTCCAGTGCAATCTGCTGCCCCGGTTTCACGCCGGCCACTTCAAATATCTTCCATCCGTATCCGGGCAGACCATTGCTTTTGCAAAGACCTTTATATTCCTTGGCCACATCCCTTGGATCTTTTCCTTTGGAATTGATGACAAAATCGGCGCCAAACTGCAGCGCCCGATCCAGTTTGTCCTGGTCAATATCGATTCCGATAACGGTTCCGGCACACAGGGCTTTGGCAACCTGCCCCATATACTGGCCGACTCCGCCACCGATACCGATGACAACGACATTATCCCCCGGTCTGATGTTGGCCCGCATTGCGGCCTGATAGGGCGTTGTGGCCGCATCCGCCACAACTGCCAGATTGGACAGAGGCAGATTTCCCCGATTTTTCACCTCACACAAGTCAATGGCCGGCACCGGAATATGGCTGGAAAACCCGCCGTAAATGCCGATGCTGTTTCCCGGCATTTTCTGATCCAGACACCGGTTTCCCCGGCCGGTTTTGCACAGAAAACATTTTCTGCACGGCATGACAGCGGGAACGATGACTTCTTTTCCGATCCATGCGGCATCACCGGCCACCACGGTTCCGGAAATTTCATGACCCAGAGTCAGGGGCGGCTTGCACACGGTGGGAACGCCATCATAGAAATAGCCCAAATCCGTATGACATACGCCACAACCCGCCACCTCCACCAGGACATCCCCCTCTTTCAATTCCGGAGCCGGAATTTCCTTTTTTTCCATTTTGCCGGGGGTGACTTCACCGGTTTCCTTGTTTCGTGAAGTCGGCTGAACCATCTGCCAGGTCAAGATCTTGTCTGGTACATTTGCCATGCTGTTCCTCCTTGTTTCAAGCGGATGTATCGGGTAAACCTGCAGGTCCGGAATGCCCCAGTATGGGGCACCTGTTTGGTGGCTGATATGCTTCTGTCGAAGCACGAAGGGTTTCCGGAGCACGAAAATATTGAAAAGCGACGATGAATCGATATCTTTATTTGGCTACATTACAGCTATTTTGTGAATTGTCAATAAAAAAACGGGGATGAATTTCCACAGGAAACGCTCATTGTTCATTCGGAATGGTTCGCCCCCGTATATGAAAATCTCAGGCCATGATGATGGTTCAGGCCTGTTCGTAGTGACGCCGTAAGGCGTTTTATAAAATGCCCTTACGGGCACACTACGAACAGCGGGAAGCATTCCGGCCGAATGCTATTTCAACGGTAAACGATCATGAATCATTCTCGATGGTTAACCACCATATATAAAAATGACATGTACCTCCAATCTGACAAACTTGGGCTTCATGTTCCGGAAGATGGACAGGAAAGATATCCGGCCAATTTTTCCCGCATGTCTTCCGGGACTTCGATGGATTTTTTTCTGGCATAGTCATAACAGACCTGAACGGATTCTCCTTCCGCATACACAACGGATTCATCCTTTGCATCCAGTAACCGGTAGCCCAGATGAAAACTCTTTCTTCCGATTTCGGGTACCCGAATTTGAAGAATGAGATTGCTTGTCATGCTGACCGGCCTCAGGTAGTCGCACGTGATACGAGCCAGAATGAAGTTGAAACTCTGATTTTCATCCGTGTTGCAATCCAGGAAGAAATCTTTTCTTCCCTCTTCGAAATATGTGAAATACACCGCGTTGTTCACATGACCCATGGCGTCCAGGTCGCGAAACCGGACCGGTATTGGTATTTTGAAAACATTCATGTTCCGTTTGTCTCCTCTTTTTTAGCCATCCTGCAATTATCGATCAGAACATCGGATTTTGGGCATCAAAAACGATTTTCCCCTTGCTGATAGCGTCAACATCAATCCCCAGGCCTTTCACAAAACCGCTGTTATGCATTTTCCCGTTTCGAAGAAGAACAGTCACCTTGAAAACATCATTTTGAGGGTCTGCCTCGACATACCCATCCTGAAGAGGAAGTTGAAGATCCTGTCTTCGAGTAATGGTTTTGTTCTGGATCACAGCGACCGGAATGCCTCTGGATCTGTCTGTCGGCGCCTTTACCCGGAATAGATCCTGTGCCGGGTTCCTGATCAAAAACGGCTTTCCCTGATCCCCGATTCGGGGCGGGGGGGACGGTTTCAGGAGATAGTCGCCATCCAGAACCACCAGTCCGCCATCCTGCATCACCGTAACTGGCTCGGGATTATCCAGATCCGGGAGAACCAGGATATCCGCCAGCCTTCCGGGTGCAATGGCGCCCAGTTCATGATCCATTCCGAAATAGAGGGCCGGATTGACCGTACACATGCGGATTGCCTGAATTACATCCACTCCGGCCTGTACGGCTTTTCGGATGACGTAATCCATGTATCCGTCCCGAACGATCTGGTCCGGGAACAGTCCGTCCGGAGTCAGGATGATTCTGCCCGAATGCGCGACACGGTTATCGGAAAGGATGCCTCCCAGCCTGTCCAGTTCACATCGGATGGAACCACACCGAACCATCGTGTATAATCCGAGGCGCAACCGGTTCAGGACATCTTCCGGTGTTACGGATTCGTGACAGGACGTCAGGCCGCCGGCCACCAGTGCATTGAGCTTTTCATAGGATGCGCCGGAAGTGTGTCCCTCGACTGTTTTGCCGTCATTTCTGGCACGGGCAATCCTGAAGAGCAGGTTCTCGTCGCCTTTCAGTATGCGGGTATAGGGGGTTAGCTCCGCCAGACCGGTTACCCGGGGCAGTTGCAGGAGTTCGTCCATCTCCTGGTCGTCCAGATATGGCTCACCTTCCACTCCCGGAAATGGCGGGCTGACAGCCGGAGCCAGAAAAAACACACGAACCGGATAGGAAACGGATGTGAACACCACTTCCCGGAATCCTTCTTTTCCGACCGAATTGAACAGGTCCTGGGCATCAAAAAAAATGGTGGTCGTTCCGCGCCGAACCACATAATCGCAAAAGGATGCCGGATTGCAGAAGA
>DFZE01000072.1:8599-8784 GCA_002382065.1 Desulfobacteraceae bacterium UBA4064 | reverse complement strand
CATTTCCCGGAAGAATTTCTCCGGTGTACATGTTGAGAATGCGACCGCCACTTAAATAAAAATCCGCAGCCTCACGGCCCTGACTTACGGCGATCAGACTGTTGAACAAATCTGCAGTCTTGTCATTCATTCGCGGTCTTTCCGGAAAATTCAACTCCGATAATTAGTGCCTGAACGGAAACCCT
>DFZE01000072.1:7001-8577 GCA_002382065.1 Desulfobacteraceae bacterium UBA4064 | reverse complement strand
TTCGGATTTCGATATTCGAATTTTGTCTGAACAGGGATTTTCGTTCAGACACTATATATGAGAATCAGGAGGAATACGACTTTGAAATTATATGATATCGAAATTTTTCGAGAACTTGTAGAGACAGGGAATGATTTGTTCTGCTGGATGGACAACAAAGGACTTTTCCGCTATGTCAGTCCTTCAGCGGAAAAGATTCTGGGAATCACACCTGATTTGTGCATCGACAGGAAGGCAATGGATTTTATATTTAAAGACGATCGTCGTCATACGATGGATATTATCAAAAAATGTGTCGAAAAAAATATTCGAAGCACGACGATTGAAAACCGGATTGTCCACAAAAACGGCGAAACCAGGCATTTGATGTGGACAGTGAACCTGAAATTCGATCAACAGGGGGCATTGGTCAGAACCAACGCCATCGGAAAGGATATTACACAACGGAAACAGGCAGAGGAACAACTCCGAAAAAGTGAAGAAATGTGGAATACACTCTTTATGGCAAGCCCTACCTGGTACGTTCTGGTAACCCTGGAAGAGGGTAAAATTCTTGATCTCAACGATACGTTCTGCACGGATACGGGATACCGTAAAGAAGAAGTAATCGGTCGCACCACCATTGAAATAGGACTTTGGCCGGATGAAGAAGACAGATACCGGGCATTGCCCCTGATCAAAGAAAAGGGTTCCATTGATAAAATGCCGATTAAATTGCGAATGAAAACAGGGGATATCCGTGACTTTCTATGGTCAAGCACCATTATAGAGATACAGGGGCAGACGTGTCTTCTCAGTGTGCTGGTAGATGTGTCCGATTTGAAGCGAACCCAAAATCAACTGGCTTTTATCAATAAAAAACTGGAAGAACGTTCCCAGAAACTGGCCGAGATGAACTCGGCATTGAAGGTTCTTCTGGAGCAACGGGACAACGATAAAAAAGATCTTCAGTATCGCGTCTGGTACAATATAAAAAACATGATACAACCCCATCTGAACAATCTTAGGCTGACAAAATTAACCCCCACCCAGCATGCCTATTTGAATGTGGTGGCCAACCGGCTGAACGAGATATCTTCCGGCATCGGTCAAAAACTTGGTTTTAATGCGTATAACCTGAGCGCCCGGGAGTTGGAAGTTGCCGGTCACATCATTGAGGGAAAATCCAACAAACAGATTTCCGACATTCTGAATATTTCTGTTTTTTCGGTTGAGTCTCACCGGTTTTCCATACGAAAGAAGTTAGGCATCAAGGGCAGCCGATTCAATTTGAGAACCCATCTGTTGAGTTTGACGACAAGTATCGATGACAGGCAACCGGATCTGGCCGATGTCCAATTTTCAGTTGAATGATTTCGAAACACGTACGCAACGAAAAAATCATGAACGTGTGTCGAATATCGGGATAGAAAAAAATGGCTTTTCAGATGCAGATATTGTAAATCAAAATTCAAACAACCGAAAGACTTTCAGGAAGATGGTCAAACGGTTCAGACAAGTCCTGTTCAAACCCGTACCATACATATCCAATGTCTGAACGAAAACGACTGTTCAGACAAAATTCGAATATCGAAAT
>DFZE01000072.1:0-6960 GCA_002382065.1 Desulfobacteraceae bacterium UBA4064 | reverse complement strand
AGGGTTTCCGTTCAGGCGCTATCTATAAACGAATGGCGATTTACACTCATTTAACATCGCTTTTCTGATCATGACCAATTCGTATTTCAGGAGGATCTAAAAAATGAACCCGTCTGAATGGAATCCGGGAAAATTACTGGAAACCAGTGGATCGTACTGGAAGACCTGCGCGCTTCATGCCGGCGTCAAACTGGATGTGTTTACCGTTATTGGCGATCAGGTATTGACCGCCGATGTGATTGCCGGACATATCCAGGCAGATACACGCGCCACCGCCATGCTGTTGAATGCCCTGTGCGCAATGGATCTGCTGATCAAATCGGATAACGGCTTTCAAAATACCCAAGCCGCAAAGAATTTTTTAAGAAAAGAGGCGCCACAATATGTTGGGTACATCATTCGACACCATCAACATCTGATGGCATCCTGGAGCCAACTGGATGTTGCGGTCAAAACCGGAAAACCGGTTCGAACCCGCGTCAGTTTCAGCGATCCGGATGTGCGTGAAGCCTTTTTGATGGGAATGTTCAACATGGCCATGAACACGGCTCCCAAAGTCATACCCCAAATTGATCTGGGCAATCGGAACCGCCTGCTGGATATGGGAGGCGGTCCGGGAACCTGGGCCATTCATTTTTGCAGGCAGTATCCGGAAATGGTGGCCACGGTTTTTGATCTGCCCACGACCCGGCATTTTGCAGAGCAGACCATTGCCCGGTTTGGTCTGTCCGGGCGGATTCAATTTCAGGAGGGCAGCTATCTGAAGGATCAGGTTGAAGGGGCGTTTGATGTGGCCTGGCTCAGTCACATTTTTCATGGGGAAGGACCTGAAGGCTGCAAATCCATTATTGATAATGCCGCCAATGTCCTTGCACCCGGCGGCATGATCCTGATTCATGAGTTCATTTTGAATGATGCCATGGACAGCCCGCTGTTTCCGGCGCTGTTTTCCCTGAATATGCTCCTGGGCACGGAATCCGGACAGGCCTATTCCGAACAGCAGATCAGGAATATGCTGGCCGATGCCGGATTTGTCGATATTCATCGCATACCGGTCAATACACCCAATGATTCGGGTGTGATTGCCGGATATAAAAAGTAACATATTGTGATTGTGTGGAAAAAAACCAGTAGCACCATTTCCATTGCTGTTCATAAACCTGGAAAGGGGCAATGGGGCAAAGGCACAAAGCTTGCCTGCCCGGAACAGCAAATTACGAAAGCTGAATGCCAAAACCGGTGTACGGTCGCTGCTGGACAGCTTTGATGCCGTTGCGGAACAGGTATCCAGGCAGATTTGGAAAACTTTGTGCCCCTGTTATCCCGGGACTGAAATTAATCCGCGATTACCCAACACTCGAACCATCGGGTACGGGCGCGCTTGAAAAGGGAGAAAAACCGTGAAAACAAACCATGCATTATCATACATCATGATCGGGCTTATGGCAGCCATTCTCATGGCTGTACCGGTTGGTTCTTCGGCCAGTGCCGGTTTGGCGGAAAATGCCGCCGGTGTCTGGTTCATCGGGCTGGGTGACAGCCTGACTCACGGCGCCATGGATGGCGCCAACAATATTCTGAACACAGAAAATGCCTGGCTTCAAAAAACCGCAGACGCGCTTTCTTCCAGTCTTCCACTTCAATTCACTCAACCCTTTTATGGTTTCAGGGAACAACGGTTGAGACCCTTCATTATTCCCACCAATCTGGGAATTGACGGATCTGACGTGTTTTCACTGGAAGGAATCGAATATTTCAAGCGTGTGGGGTCGGTAGAATCCTATATCACCGATGCCTATCTGTGCAGCAGTCAGAATCCCCGGGAATTTCAGGATGATTACGACAAGGTGATGTATCCGATTAACCGTCTGGCCGGAAAATCCGTTTCCCAGCCTGATGCGGGTTTGACCCTGCTGGCATCTCAGGCGATACAAGTGATGGCTGGATACCTGGCCCCTGTTATCCCAATTCCGGACTGACAGAACTGCTCTTTTTGTTTACAGACCCAAATGATCGGAATCCATCGGTCAAGGCTCAGTTGCCCCCGGATTTTTGGACCCGGATGTCCCGGATTCTGCTGAAAGAACTTGTTGGCAGACCATCATTGCGGCCGTTATCATCGGTTATTGAGTGCGCATATTCACAGCAAAGGTCGGAACATTACCGAGAAAATGCAATAACCACAGAACACACGGAATACACGGAAAGAAGTAGGTTCACCCTCATTTTCATGTCTGGGGGGTGAACATTCCGGAATGATTCATGATCGTTTACCGTGTTGACGCTTTTCAAATCTGAAATCCCTGTACAGGAGACGTTTATGGGTACCAACAATGTTGTTTTTCTTGAAGTCATCGAATGGTTTGATGAATCCGGAAAAGAGCTCGTGCACCGGATACCCGAATCCGGTTCCGGAGAAATCAAATGGGGGGCGCAACTGACGGTACGGGAAAGTCAGGCGGGTGTCTTTTTTTACAATGGCAAGGCCGTCGCCGCTTTTGGTCCGGGAAGACATACCCTGAAAACCGCCAATATTCCCATTTTGACCAAAATTCTCAGTACACCCTGGGGCATGACCAGCCCGCTTCGGGCCGAAGTGTATCTGGTCAACCTGAAAACCTTCACCGATCTGAAATGGGGAACCCGCGATCCGGTGGCGTTCCGGGATTCCGAGCTGGGTCTGATCCGGTTACGGGCTTTTGGCGTGTTCAATGTTCAGGTGCTTCAGCCGGTTCTCTTTATCAACACCCTGGTCGGCACCCAGGGCATGTTTTCAACAGAATCGATTGAAGGGTATCTCAATCGGGTGATTGTTTCCCGTTTCAATGATTACATGGGTGAAACCATTGATACCATACTGAATCTTCCGGCCCGTTATGACGAGATGTCCGGCAGGCTGATTGAAAAACTGATGGAAGACTTCAGCCGTTTTGGACTGGGGCTAAGACAGTTGTACATCAATGCCATCACCCCGCCGCCTGAAGTTCAACAGGCAATTGATGACCGCAGCCGAATGGCTGCAATCGGGGATATGAACAAACTGATGCAGATGAAGGCGGCCATGGCTTTTGAAAAGGCCGCATCTTCGGACGGTTCAGCCGGACAGGCCATGGGGACCGGACTGGGTTTCATGATGCCAGCCCTGTTTGCACCCTATATGAGCACCATGCAGGGCGCTTCGGCTCCATCCCAAACCGGGCCAATTTCCTTATGCCCGGAATGCCGAAATTCGATTGCAGCCGATGCACGGTTTTGTCCGTACTGCGGCCATCAGCAACTGGTTCTGATTCAATGCGCCAATTGTGGAAAAAATCTGACCCCAAAGGATAAATTCTGCTCCCGGTGCGGCAGGTCGGTTGATGAAAAGCCCGGTTATCGGATTTGTCCTGAATGTAAAACGGAAAATCTGGCCGGTTCGACATTCTGTAACCAGTGCGGAAAAAAAATTCAGGTCTGAAACCCCGTATTCAGTTTATTCAGGCCTGTTCCATCGTGTTCTCTATAATGGGTCCCTGATGACCGACATCGGTTTCAATCGGCAGGCATCGGAAGGGATCAACCGGTTTCATCACGAAACCGGAGCCCATTTTGTGGAAATATTTGAATCCGATTCAGACCGGCGGTCCCGATTGTTGCGAATGATGGTGAATGACGGCGTGAATCCGGTCATCGGGGTCGGATACGGCAATCTTTCGGCGATTCGGGAAGTTGCGGCTGAATTTCCCCAAACCCGATTTATTCTGATCGATGCCGTGATCGATCTGCCAAACGTTCAGTCCGTCATATTCAAGGAGCATGAAGGGGCGTTTCTGGCAGGGATTCTGGCCGGATTGTCCTCTCAGAGCAAACAGGTCGGATTTATCGGCGGCCGCGACATTCCGCCGATTCAACGGTTTCGATGTGGATATTCTCAGGGCGTTCGATTTGCATCTTCGGATATTCATGTCATCGAAGATATGGCGGATTCTTTTTTTGAACCGGAAATCGGTCGATCGCTTTCGAAAAAACAATTCATTCAGGGTGTGGATATCATTTTTGCCGCGGCGGGTACCACCGGAGAGGGTGTCCTGAAAGAGGCCGCCACTCATCAGAAACTGGCAATGGATTCCAACAACGCGCCCCTGATATCCGAAAGAATGAAAAACGGCATTCGATTTGCCAGACAGTTGATCATCGATGGAAAACTCGTTGTTCACGATGCCTCCGTGGATCAGAGATGTCCGGCTCCGACGGATTCCATTGCCATCCTGAAGGATCGCTGAAAACCGGGTTGATCGTCTATTTTATGAAATCTTGTCTTGATAAAAAACCGAATGAATATTAGTTTAACCCTCCCGCGCAAGATCAGCTCGATTGAATCGGTTATTCAAGCTGTTTGTGTTTTGCCGGAATGACGGATCGTTTATTGGATTACTCGACACGTTTGACGAATATCTCACTCATGACCAGGAAATGAATGGCGCAGGAAATATGTAAAGGAAAATCGGCCGGCTGGTGCGAGTCTGTCTATGATCGATTCATTCGAATTCAGGGTAGGCCCCGGGATATTGCCATGGGGTTTGCGTTGGGATTGTTTGTCGGAATGACGCCGACAATGGGATTTCAGATGGCCATTGCCGTGTTTATCGCCGCGATTCTGCGCTGGAATAAATTTTCATCCGTTGCCGGTGTGTGGATCACCAATCCGGTGACAGCACCGTTTATCTATGGCATGAATTACATGGTCGGAAAAAAAATGTTTCATATCGAGGTGGTCACACCGTCCATCGGCAATATGAGCATGAAATCCCTGGTGGACCTGTTGTGTGAAACCCCGGATATTTTTCTGGCCATGACCCTGGGGGGTATTGTTGTTGGGATTCCCCTGGCAATAGGCGGTTATTATCTGGCCTATGCAGCGGTCAAGAACTATCAGACCCTGAAAAAAAAACATGCTCATCATCATCCCGGGGCATGACAGGCGCCCCCTCTCAGAGCCTGTTTGAAGATTCTGGATCAGGCCCGATAACAAGGCGAAAAGTGCATCAAAAGCGGAGCATACACGGAGTATGTGAGCATTTTGATGCGCTTTTCAAAGCAGTTAGCGGGCCTCAGACGGGATCTTCAAACAGTCTCTCAAAAATCCATCGCTATTTGCCCATCTGGTATAATCTGACAGCCCGATCATGTTCTTCCTTGTTTCTGGAAAACTGGTGGGTCCGGTCATTTCTGGAAACAAAAAACAGATAATCGCTTTCGGCCGGATAAAGAGCGGCTTTTATGGATTGAATTCCAGGGTTTGCGATAGGGCCGGGTGGCAGACCGGAAATCCGGTAGGTGTTGTATGGCGTATGTTCAGACAGATGTCGTCTGGTAATATTGCCGTCAAAATTTTCAATGCCATAGATCACGGTCGGATCGCTTTCCAGCCGCATGTTTTTTTTGATCCGGTTATAAAACACCGAGGCAATCAGGGGGCGTTCCTGATCCGATCCGGTTTCTTTCTCGATGATGGATGCCAGTGTGACAATTTGATGTACAGTAAAGCCCCTGTTTCGGGCAAGGGTTTCATATTCCGGCAACATGGCATTTTTAAAGCGGTCAACCATGGCAGATATGATTCCTTCTGCGCTGCTCCCTCTTGGAAAAAAATATGTGTCCGGATACAGATATCCCTCAAAGGTGGCGGCATTGATGTCTTTCTGGTGAACCAGGTCGGCATTTCCGGCGCTCTGTATGAACCCGGTTTCTGAAACCAGTCCGGCATCACTGAACAATGCCGCAATCTGATACAGGTTGAATCCTTCGGGGATGGTCACTTTATGCAGATAAACTTTTCCGGATACCATGATATCCAGAATCTGATTCGGGGACATCGCCGGAGACAGAAGATATTCCCCGGCCCTGATCTTTTTATCCATGTTTTTGTATCGTGCGATCATCCGAAAATAAGCGGGTTTTTGGATAATTCCGGATGAATTCAGTTGGCTGGCGATTTGATCAAACCGGTGTCCGGGAGTGATTTGAAACAGGGATTGCTGGGTCCCCTCTCCAGCGGGTTGTTTGCCATATTCAATCACATCCAGAACAACGTAACCCGTAACGGTCAAAATGATCAGACAGATAATCGCGGATAATGTCAGAATCAGGTTTTTCACAGCAACTCTATACCACATCATGTCCCATTACCTCAACAAACCTTTCCGTCACCAAGCCGGCGGTTCGGTACCATGGATCAACCGTCGGATGTTGTCCTGATGGCGGATGAAAACCATGACCGTAATTAAAATTCCACCAAGTATCACAACCGCTGATGGCCTGAAAAGCCAGATGATCGCGGGCAGAAAGCCAGTGGACAGTAGTGAGGCTGCGGATGATCGTTTAAAAAGAAGAATGCCTGCCAGATAGATCAGCATGCAGACACCGGCTGCTTTGACAGAAATGACCAAAAGACATCCAAAAGCTGTCGCCACCCCTTTGCCGCCATTCCTGCATTTCATATACACCGGATAGAGATGACCGCCAAAAGCCGCCAATGCAGCCGCTATCACAGCCAGATCGTTCCAGTCTGTGGTTGCGGAAGCCATATCTGCGGCATAAACCGGAAGCGCGCCCTTCAGTCCATCCAGAAGCAGGGTCAATACACCCAGACCTGTACCCGCCACCCGTCTGACATTGGTTGCACCGATATTTCCGCTGCCGGATGATAGAATATCCACTGACGCGAACCTTCGGGCAAGGATCAGGCCAAACGGGATCGATCCGGCCAGATATGCCAGAATGACAATCAAAACTGTATAGGTAATTGATAGTGAATGCATTATTGAGATATTGATAGGCCGTTTGAACATCCGATGGCTGCTTTGCCTGCATGCTGGATGCGGTCCCTTCAGTCTTCAGCCTTTTTTTATCCCAAATTACCATCATTTGATCGGACATGAAAGGAGGAATGTAACTAGTGTTTGAACGAAAACTCCTGTT
>DFZE01000150.1 GCA_002382065.1 Desulfobacteraceae bacterium UBA4064 | reverse complement strand
GAGTTTTCGTTCAAACACTAAATAGGCAGGCCCCTGATGAAAAAAGGTGAGATTGTCTTCTTTGGCATATGTGTTGTTTTTTTCAGTTTCATGCTCTACCAGTCACTGGATCTATCGGCACCATTGTCGGTGTACTGCCCGGTGCCGGGGCCACCATCGCCGCGTTCCTGGCTTATGGTGAGGCATCCCGAACCGCCAAACACGAGCCTGAAAAATTTGGCAAAGGTGCCGTGGAAGGACTGATGGCCGCAGAATGCGCCAACAACGCATCCACAGGCGGATCCATGACCGTGTTGCTATCTCTGGGGCTTCCGGGCAGCAACACCACCGACATGCTGGTGGCGGCGTTCATGATTCACGGCATGCAGCCCGGACCACTTCTGGTAACCACCCGTCCGGACATTGTTTATGGAATATTTGCGGCCATGCTGATCACCAATCTCCTGCTTCTGGTATTGACCGGAATGGCGATCCGACTTTTTTTACAATTGAACCGCCTGCCGTATTCGATTTTTTCAGCCGCCATCATGATTCTGTGCGTCATTGGCGCGTTTGGACTCAACAATTCCGTAGATGATTTGTTTCTGATGTTTTTGTTTTCTGTGGTCGGTTATTTCATGAGAAAATTTGGTGTTCCGGTTGCGCCATGCATTCTGGCCCTGGTGCTGGGTGATCTTGCCGTGCTTTCCCTTCGTCGGGCCATGCTTCTGTCCGGCGGCAGCCCGCTGATTCTGATCACCAGCCCGATCAGCGCCGTCCTGCTGGCAGGCGCACTGATTTCCATCATCTATCCCCTGTTCAAGAAACCGAAAATGCTGGATGAATGCTGATGCAGTCAATGCAGAAGAACAACACAATGAACCGGACGACCCATACACTGGCCGGATTTGCTGCCGGGTTGTCGTTTGAAACATTAAAGCCGGAACTTGTCCGGCATCTGAAACGTTATCTCCTGGATGCCCTGGGATGCGGCTTATATGGCGCATCCCTGCCCTGGGCCCGGATTGTCAACCGGTGGGTGATGCATCAGGAAGGCAAAACCGAAGCGACGCTGTGGCTCCAGAATTTCAAAGGGCCATGCGCCACGGTCAGCCTGGGACTGGGCGTCATGATCCACAGCATGGATTTTGATGATTATCACAATGCCAAGATCCACCCGGGAGCTCCAGTCATTCCGGCGCTGCTGACGGTCGGGGAGCTGCTGGATGCCTCGGGGAAAGAGGTGCTGACCGCCATGGCCGCCGGTTATGAAACCATGATCCGGATCAGCCTGGCCACAGGACCCAATGCATCCCGGATGAAAGGCTGGCATCTGACCGGAACCACCGGGACATTTGGCGCTGCGGCTGCCGCAGGCAGGCTGATGGGCCTGTCCGATAAGGATATGGCCAGCGCGCTGGGAATGGCCGGAACTCAGTCCGCCGGGCTCTGGGCCTTTCTGACAGACGGGGCCATGAGCAAACGCTTTCACGCCGGCCGGGCCAGCCAGAGTGGCATCATGGCCGCCTCTCTGGCCAAAGACGGGTTTCAGGGACCCACCCAAATTCTGGAGGCGGAAGACGGCGGATTTTGCCGCGCCATGTCCGATGCATTTGATCTGTCCCGGGCAACCGCCGGTTTGGGCGCGGTCTATCATGCCGCGGAAGTCAATATCAAACCCTATGCATGCTGTGCCAGTTCGCATTCCGCTGTGGATGCCGTCCTGACGCTTCGACAGGATGGCGGTTTTTCAGCCGAAGATGTCGAAACCATTGTTGTCAAAACCGCCCGGGGAGTTCAGATCCAGTGTGGCTTTCCCTATACCGCAGCCGGGGTGGTNNTATATTGTGGCCGTGACGCTTCTGGATGGTATGGCCCTTTTGGATCAGTTTTCAGAAGAACGGATTATCGATCCCCGGGTGATGGACCTGGCCCGCCGCGTACAGATCATGGTGGATCCGGACATTGACCGCGTGTATCCCGGGCTTTATGCCAATCGGGTCGAGGTGATTCTGAAAGATGGACGCCGCTTTGAAACCCGGATTGACCATGCCAAAGGCTCACTGGCGCAACCGCTGAGCTTTTCGGATGTCTCGGACAAATTCCGGGGCATGACGGCCCGGGCTGTTTCCAACGACACCGCCGATCGGATCATCGACACCATTCAATCCCTGGAAACGCTCAAAAGCATCCGGGAGTTGACGGCATTGCTGGGGTGAAAAAAAGGATGAAGGATAAAGGATGAACCGCATTCAGGCAGTGCCGCCGTTGGCCAATGGATGTATTTTCACGGCAAACGATCATGAATCATTTCGGATGGTTCACCCCCATAAAATATGACATTTACCGCTTACAACTCAAAATTCAAAACCCAAAACTCAAAACTTTTTTTCGCAGAGAGCCAATCATGTCACAAAATATTGTTGAAAAAATTCTTCAGTCCCATCTGAAGGACGGAAAATTCATCCCGGGCCAGGAAATCGGAATCCGGATCGATCAAACCCTGGTTCATGACGCCACCGGCACCATGGCGTTTTTGCAGTTCGAAGCCCTGGGTGTCGATCAGGTCAAAACCGACCTGTCCGTGACGTATATCGACCACAATCTGGTTCAGATCGGTTTTGAAAACAGCGACGATCATTTGTATCTACAAAGCGTTTCCGCCCGGTTTGGCGGGGTTTACTCCCGGGCCGGCAATGGCATTTGCCACCAGGTTCATCTGGAACGGTTTGGCAAACCCGGAACCACCCTGTTGGGCGCTGACAGTCACACCCCGTCCGGCGGCGGCATTGGTCAAATCGCCATTGGTGCCGGCGGCCTGGATGTGGCCGTGGCCATGGGAGGGGGTGCGTTTCCGCTGATCTGTCCCCGGGTGTACCAGGTCCGGCTTTCCGGAAAGCTGCGGGAATGGATGTCGGCCAAGGATGTGGTGCTTCACATGCTCTCTGTTCTGACCACCAAGGGCAACGTGGGGGTTGTACTGGAGTATGGGGGACCGGGCGTTTGCAATCTCAGCGTTCCGGAGCGGGCCACCATCACCAATATGGGGGCGGAGATGGGGGTTACCACATCCATATTTCCTTCGGATGACGTTACCCGGCGGTTTCTGAAGGCACAGGGCCGTGAAAAAGACTGGATTGCCCTGGAACCCGATCCGGATGCACACTATGACCGGATTATCGATGTAGATCTGTCTGCCATCGAACCCCTGGTCGCCACCCCGCACAGCCCCGGAAATGTCACCAAACTTTCGGCGCTGGAAGGTCTTCGGGTCAATCAGGTCTGCATCGGCTCCTGCACCAACTCGTCGTATCGCGACATGATGACCGCAGCCGCCCTGTTGAAAGGGCGCACCATCGATTCCGAAGTCAGCCTGGGCGTTGCACCCGGCTCCCGGCAGATTCTGCGAACCCTGGTTGCCAATGGCGCACTCAATGACCTGTTGGGCGCCGGCGCGCGAGTCATGGAAAGCGCCTGCGGATTTTGCATCGGGGTTCATTTTTCACCCAAAAGCCACGGCGTGTCGGTTCGGACATCCAACCGGAATTTCGAGGGTCGATCCGGCACCAAAGATGCGCAGGTCTATCTGGCCAGCCCGGAAGTGGCCGCTGCGGCTGCAATAACCGGAAAACTGACGTCCCCGGCCCGTTTGGGGGTGCCCTATCCCAACATTCAGGAACCGGAACAGTATCAGATCGACGACAGCATGTTCATCTTTCCGGATGTCACGCTAAAAGACACGCCCATATTCCGGGGGCCCAATATCGGTGAACCGGCCCGCAGTGAAAAAATGACCGAAAGCCTTTCCGGACAGGTCATGATCAAACTGGGCAACAACATCACCACCGATCACATCACCCCGGCCGGCGCCCGGCTGAAATACCGGTCCAATGTCCCCAAGTATTCCGAATACGTATTCGAGAATGTCGATCCCACGTTTTCCGGTCGGTGCCTGAAAAACAAGGCCGACGGGGTCCACAATATCATTGTCGCGTCCGAATCCTATGGTCAGGGCTCCAGCCGGGAACATGCCTCCATGTGCCCGATGTATCTGGGCGTCAAAGCCGTTGTCGCCAAGTCTTTCGAACGGATTCATTCGGCCAACCTGGTCAATTTCGGTATCCTGCCCCTGGTTTTTCAGAATCCGGCGGACTACGATACCCTTGAACCCGGTGACCATCTGACATCGATCAACTGGCGGGACGCGGTTGCCAAAGGGAATCCGGTTGTCATTTTTAACCAGAGAACCGGTGCCGCAATTGTCTGCACCTATACCCTTTCCGAAAAACAGACCGCCGTTGTCCTGGACGGGGGGCTCCTGAACCATATCACAAACAAATAGGAAACCAGCGGGCCGTATCCTGTCCGTTGGGTCCTTGTGACGACATGTTTGAGCCTGTTTGAAGATTCTGGATCAGGCCCGATAACAAGGCGAAAAGCGCATCACTCTTAAACCCAACCATGGAAAGATTATTACTTATGTCAAAAATAACTGTAAAAACCCCGATTGTAGAACTCGATGGCGATGAGATGACCCGGATCATCTGGGACATGATCAAGAAAAAACTGATTTTGCCTTTTCTGGATGTCGATTTGAAATATTTTGACCTCGGCGTGCAGAAACGGGACGAAACAGACGACAAAATCACAACCGAATCCGCCCTGGCCATCAAACAGCATGGCGTGGGGGTAAAATGCGCCACCATTACCCCGGATGCCGAACGGGTGCTGGAATACCACCTGAAAAAAGCCTGGCCGTCTCCCAACGGCCAAATCCGCTCCATCCTGGATGGTACGGTTTTCCGGAAACCCATCATGGTCAAAAACATCACCCCGGCCGTCCGTACCTGGAAAAAACCCATCATTCTGGGCCGTCATGCTTATGGAGATATCTATCGGGGCGTTGAAATGATCGTGGATCAACCGGGTCGGGTGGAAATGGTGTACACGCCGGTGGACGGGCCGGAAACCCGCCTCCTGATTCATGATTTCAAGGCCCCGGGAATTGTCATGGGTATTCATAATCTGGAAAAATCCATTCGATCATTTGCCAGATCCTGCATCAATTATGCAATCAGTGAGGGCGTCGAACTCTGGTTTTCCACCAAGGATACCATCAGCAAAAAATATCATGCCTTTTTCAAGGATGTTTTTGCCCAGGAAGTGGCAGCCAGAAAAGACGATCTGGATCGTGCCGGTATCCATTACCGCTATTTGCTGATTGACGATGCGGCGGCCCAGATGATGAAACAGGCTGGTGACATTCTGTGGGCCCTTACCAATTACGATGGCGATGTCTTTTCCGATGTCGTCGCCGCCGGATTTGGCAGCCTGGGAATGATGACCTCGGTTCTGGTTGCGCCGGACGGCCAGTTCGAATTCGAGGCGGCGCACGGCACGGTCCGTCGTCATTATTATGAACACCTGAAAGGCAACCCCACCAGCACCAATTCGGTAGCTTCCATTTTTGCCTGGAGCGGCGGGATCAAAAAAAGGGGAGAACTCGATAACACACCGGATGTCACCCGGTTTGGAGACGCAATCGAGCAGGCCGTCATTGGGTGCATCGAAGCCGGTATTGTCACCAAAGATCTGGTGCCGCTCATGGACCCGAAACCGGCAGCGTATCAGACAACCGAAGGATTTATTGACGCCGTGGCGGCCCGATTGCAGGAAAGCCTGTGATTTCAATAAAACAGGGCGAATCTGAATGACGTCATTTGACACCACCATTTCTGCTCCGATGGAAGATATCATGGATGTGCTGGTGATCGGCGGTGGCAATGCCGCACTCTGCGCGGGCATAACAGCCCGCGAGGCCGGCGCAACCGTCATCATGCTGGAATCGTCTCCACAGGTGTTTCGCGGCGGAAACAGCCGTCACACCCGCAATATCCGATATCTGCATCAAACCGGAAATGAATTTTTGACCGGTCCCTACATGGGAGATGAATTCTGGCAGGATCTCCTGATGGTGACCAAGGGGAACACCCGGGAGGAACTGGCCCGGTTCGCCATTCGGGAATCCGAAAGCATCGGCCCCTGGATGCGCGATCATGGCGCCATGTTTCAGCCGGCCATACGCGGAACACTTCATCTGTCCCGAACCAATGCCTTTTTTCTGGGCGGCGGCAAGGCACAGATGAATACCTATTATGCAGTTGCCGAAAAACTGGGCGTTATCATCCGGTATAATGCCGAAGCCCACGATATCGACATTCAGGATGGGCGATTTGTTCAGGCGACCGTAATCCAGGATGGCATCCGCTATGCGATCCGGGCGCGCGCTCGTCCTGGCATCCGGGGGTTTTCAGGCCAACCGGGAGTGGCTGCGGGAACAGATCCGGATCCATGTTCGGGCCATCCGTGACGTTTTGATCCTGAAATATCTGGATGGCGGGGGACACGGGTGCAATTATCCGGACAACCGCTTCAGCATGATCCGGCGATGGTTTCACCATGCCGTGTTTTACGGATTCATGCTCTGCTTTGCCGCAACCTCAGTGGCCTTTGTGTATGACCATCTGCTGGGTCTGCCGGTGCCCTATCCGTTCTGGTCATGGCCGGTCCTTCTGGGAACATTTGGTGGCCTGGGGCTTCTGGCCGGAACCGGGGGCATGCTGTTTCTGAAGATGAAAATGGATCAGGCCCCGGCAGTTTTGGAATCACGGGGCATGGACATCTGTTTTACAGCCAATCTCTTTCTGATCAGCCTGACCGGATTGCTGCTTTTGGCGCTGAGGTCGACTCCGGCCATGGGGCTTCTGCTGGTGATTCATGTGGGCCTATCGCTGGGATTTTTCATCACGTTGCCGTATGGCAAATTTGTTCATGGCATCTACCGCTACCTGGCACTGGTTCGAAATGCGGGTGAACAGACACGCGGGGCGTGAGCGCGGAACCCGTTCACGACTTCACGCACTCACGCTTTCACGAATAAGAAAGTATTTTAAACATGATCGATCTGTTGAAAATGGGCGGCATTGTCTCGGCCATTATCATTCTTGTTCGACTGAAGGCATCGCTCAGCATCACCCTGTCCGGAAGCTCCCTGATTCTGGCATGGCTCTTCCATATGCCGCTTGCGGCATTGAAAAATGGCATCCTGAAAACCATTTTCAGCATCGAAAATATTTACCTGATCCTGATTCTGGAACTGGTGCTGCTTTTCAGCGCCATTTTAAAGGAAAACGGGAGCATGAGCCGCGCCATTGGGGCATTGAACTGACTGTTTCGGGATGCCCGCATTACCGTGGCCCTGATACCCTCGATCATTGGACTCCTGCCCGTGGTCGGCGGGGCCATGCTGTCCGCCCCCCTGGTTGCGGCATCTGCGCCCATATGCTGTCTCCCATGCATGCCTGCTTTGTCATGACCCTTCAATACAACCGGGCCAGCATGGCCAAAACCTACCGCATCCTGATCGCCCCGGCCCTGTTGACCTTTCTGACCGGTGTCATCATTTATAGTCTGGTATGAGCTGCCGTAGATTTCCCCTGATTGTAGCGAATTTGGAAATGCTTTATTAACCGTCGTCATTTCGATATATTATAGCTTTTCAGATAATGATTTTGGGAAGGCGGCAGGGAGGGGATAGGCCAAGTAGGCCATCCCCGACCGATAACGCACCCGAAATCTTTATCTGGAAAGCTGTAGCCCCAAGGGGGCGGCCTGTTTGCAAATCAGGATTTCCCGAACGTGGATAAGGCTTGAACAATCAACTGTTTTCAGATAATGATTCTGGGAAGGCAGCACTTTTACTCGGCCATCCCCGACCGATAACGCNNACGCACCCGAAATCTTTATCTGGAAAGCTATAGAACCGGTCCGACAACTGGAGCATCATTTATGAAAATAACCCCTGAAGAAGTGATCCATGTGGCAAACCTGGCCCGTCTGGATCTGGATGAGGCCGTGGTGGAAAAGGTGTCTCACCAGATGGGCGCCATTCTGGAATATATCGATAAACTCAATGAGGTGGACACCTCCCATGTGCAGCCCACAACACATGCGATATTTTTGACCAATGCCTTTCGTGACGATTTGGTTCA
This sequence comes from Desulfobacteraceae bacterium UBA4064, assembly GCA_002382065.1. Taxonomy (GTDB): domain Bacteria; phylum Desulfobacterota; class Desulfobacteria; order Desulfobacterales; family Desulfatirhabdiaceae; genus UBA4064. Next base: position 4,734 of record DFZE01000150.1, on the reverse strand, counting down.
TGAGCATCTGGAGCGAAACCAGGCGCTTTGCAATGCGCCGCAGCGTGATGAAACCTGTTTTCTGGTTCCCCGAATCATTGGTTGAATAGGAGGGTTTGCGTGTGAAACCGTATGAATTGACCATCAGCCAGGCGCATGAGCGTCTGAAACAAAAAGAACTTTCTGCCGTCGAATTGACCCGATCGGTTCTGGATCGCATCCATGCGGTCGAAAACCGGGTGAATGCCTATATTACCATCGATGAAAAGCTGGCGCTGGATCAGGCTGAAATTGCAGACGGTCTGATTGCCAGGGACAACATGACGCCATTGACCGGCATTCCCCTGGCCATCAAGGACCTGATCTGCACCAAGGGGCTGCGAACCACCTGCGCATCCCGAATTCTTGAAAACTTTGTGCCGCCTTATGACGCCACGGTCATTGAAAAATTGAAATCGGCCGGCACCGTGATTGTGGGAAAGGTGAACATGGATGAGTTTGCCATGGGATCATCGACGGAAAACTCCGGAATCAAGATCACACACAATCCCTGGGATCTGACCCGAAGCCCGGGGGGATCGAGCGGCGGATCCGCTGCTGCGGTATCCGCGGATATGTGTCTGGGTGCTTTGGGGTCCGATACCGGGGGTTCCATCCGGCAACCCGCATCTCACTGCGGCATCGTCGGACTGAAACCCACTTATGGCCGGGTATCCCGATATGGCCTGGTAGCGTTTGCCTCTTCCCTGGATCAGATCGGTCCCCTGACCCGGGATGTGAGAGACTGTGCGGTGATGATGAATGTCATCAGCGGGCATGATGCAAAGGATTCCACATCCGTGCCCAAATCGGTCCCGAACTACCTGGATTTTTTGAATGGAGATCTCAAAAACACGGTTGTTGGAATTCCCCGTGAATATCAGTCTGCCCGGGGCCTGGATTCAGATGTCGCTGATGCCGTCACAAACGCCATTCAGACCATCGAATCCATGGGCGCACGATGTGTCGAGGTTTCCCTTCCCCATACCGAATATGCCGTTGCCGCCTATTATGTCATTGCGCCTTCAGAGGCATCTTCCAATCTGGCCCGGTATGATGGCGTCAAATACGGATTCCGGGATCGGGATAAATCCGATCTCCTGGACATGTACCGGAGCTCGCGGTCAAAAGGATTTGGTCCGGAGGTGCAGCGCCGGATTCTTCTGGGTACATTTTCCCTGTCCTCGGGTTATTATGACGCCTATTACCGAAAGGCATCCCAGGTGCGGACCCGAATCATGGAAGACTTCAAACAGGCCTTTGAAAAATGTGATGTTCTGTTGTCACCGGTTGCGCCGACACCCGCGTTTCCCATCGGAGAGAATGCCGATGATCCCTTGACCATATATCTGTCTGATATATTTACCATTTCCGCCAATCTGGCAGGCATCCCGGGATTGTCGGTACCGTGCGGCTTTTCATCCGGCGGCCTTCCGATCGGCCTCCAGATCATGGGACCCCATTTCAGTGAAGGACAACTGCTGAAAACGGCCTGGCATTTTGAACAGGCAATTGGCATTCAGGATAGGAAGCCGGAGATTGGAAGTTAAAATAGGCTATAGGCTGAAGACTGAAGGCTGCGGCACACAGCTTTCAGGCAAAGCAGCCGTTTTAACGTTCTGAATGATACGGGAAGCTGGAACTTCCGATAATAAGTTCCCAAGCTGGAGCTTGGCAACCAGCCCCAAAATGATATGTACCGCTTTTAACTCAAAATTCAACACTCAACACTCAAAATTTTCTTTCCATTTTCACGATAAAGGACCCCAAAAATGACAACGATCATGCCAGAAGGCGAAGAAATTAGAAAAGCTGCAAAATGGATTTGTGAACAGCGGCAGGATGATCCGGAAAAACCGGTTTCCCAGTTGACCCAGGAAGCCTGTCTGAAATTTGATCTGTCGCCAATGGAAGCGGAAACTTTGTCCCGCTTCATGCAGGAAGGCCAATAAATTGGCGCGGATTCGCATCCTGCCCGATATCCTCGTCAACAAAATTGCGGCCGGTGAAGTTGTGGAGCGCGCCGCGTCCGTGGTCAAGGAGCTGATCGAAAATGCATTGGATGCCGGTGGCACCCGGATTCTGATAGAAATTGAAAATGGCGGCAAGGATTTGATCCGGGTTTCGGATAACGGCGCCGGAATGCAGCGTGACGATGCCCTGCTGGCCATTGAACGTCATGCCACCAGCAAGATTTATCGGGATGATGACCTGTTTTCAATCAAAACACTGGGATTTCGGGGCGAAGCCCTGCCCAGTATCGCATCCGTATCCCGATTTTCGCTGATTACCCGGGAATCGGATGCGGATTCAGGCACAGACGTCCGGCTGGATGGCGGCAGACTGGTTTCTGTCAAGGAAACCGGGGCAGCCACCGGGACAGTGGTCACCGTGCGTCAGTTGTTTTTCAACACGCCGGCCCGCCGGAAATTCATGAAAACCGCATCGACGGAGATGGGCCATATTGCAGAAATTGTATCGGTGACGGCCCTGGGCCGACATGATGTTCATTTTCGCCTGGACAGCAACGGGCGAACACTCCATCAGTATTCCGCGGTCCAGAATCGGGAAAATCGGGCAATTGACATTCTGGGAGCCTCTGTCAGGGGGCGTCTGCATCCGATCGATTATCATGCGGATGGCATCGATATCACGGGATGGGCTGCGGCGCCCGATGCCGGCCGGAACACATCCCGGTATCAGTTTGTCTATGTCAATGGCCGGTATGTCAGGGATCGTCTGATTCAGCATGCCGTGATGGATGCCTTTTCCGGACGGTTGATGAAAGGCCAATATCCGGTGGTCGCCCTGTGGATTCAGGCGCCATTTGATACGGTTGATGTCAATGTGCATCCAACCAAGATGGAAGTCAGGTTTGCCGCTCCCGGCACCATTCATTCCGCCATTGTCACTGCCGTGTCAAACGGGCTTGAATCCGGCAGCGGCATTGGTGTTGCCGCGCAACCCGGGGTCAGCGATTCACCCGCAGTCGCCCCTCAAACCCTGTTCCGGAATATCGGCCATTACCAAAACCCTGTCTCACCTGCCGGAAGGAATAGCCATTTATCCGATACCGTTCCGGTTTCGGAAACACCCCGGTTTGCCGCACCGGCATCACCCGATGTAAAACCCGTTGCCGAACAACCCCGACTCTGGGCACAAACCCAAACAGCGGAAATTGAAATTATCGGTCAGTTTGAAGACACCTATATCGTGTGTCAAAAAAAAGAGGAGCTGATTCTGATCGATCAGCATGCGGCGCATGAGCGGATTGTGTATGAGCAGTTGAAAAACAGGCAGTTGTCCGGCTCCCAGTATCTGCTGATTCCCGAAACCCTGGAGTGCGGCATCCGGGAAGCCCGGATTCTTGAGGCGTTGATCCCCGAACTTCATGAATTCGGGCTGGAAGTGGAGCCCTTTGGCAAAAATACCTTTATCATCAAGGCGGTTCCGGCCCTGCTGCCGCCATCCGAAGCCCGCGGCCTGGTCTGTGACATGATTGACCGCCTGAGCGAAAATGAGCATGCGACACCTGCCGCAGACCGCATCGATGCCTGCCTGAAGCTGATGGCCTGCCACGGCGCCATCCGGGCCGGTCAGCCGATGTCTGTCCAGCAGATGAAATCCCTGATTCAGGATATGGAAACCTGCACCAGCGGCGACCGGTGTCCCCATGGCAGACCCACCTGGATACGGTGGTCGAAAACCGAAATTGAAAAACGGTTTGGCAGAATTGTTTGATTGCAGATTGAAAAACCATCCTCCCTACATTTCCCCCATATTCACCAGTTCCACCCGCCGGTTGGCTGCCCGCCCCTGTTCGGTTTCGTTGGAATCTATGGGACGTCCTTCACCATAGCCGGTTGTTTTCAGGCGCTTTGCGGCAATTCCATAGCGGGTTGCAAGAAATTCTTTGACGCTGGCTGACCGTTTTTCAGACAGATACTGATTGTATTCATCACTGCCCGTGGCATCAGCATGACCCTCGATACCAATCACGCAGGCGTTTAGCGTATCGGAGCATAAGGCTTTGCCAATTTCTTCCATTTGAGGAAACGAGGCGCTGGAAATGTCGGCACTATTAAATTCAAAATTGATCATCAATGCAATTTGGGGGCGTGTTTTGGGCTTGTATTGAATCCCCCGGGTCAGTTCTTCGGGTTCTGTTTTCAACTGGGATTCGATGACATCCGAAGTGACCACTTTCAGGCTTCTGGTTACAATCGGCATGGCGCTTTGACATTGTTTGAGGCGTTCTTGAATCCGGGGGATATCCGGTTTCAGATCCGGATATTTATTGTAAACCGCGGGTGACTGATATAGAATCAGCACCTCATTATACATGGTTGCAGCCAGACTGACCTGCTTCTGCTGAAAATAAATATCTCCCAGACCCACATACGGATAGGGAAACCGCTGATCCGTATGAATGGCCCTATGATAGAGCTCTGCAGCATCTTTCAGTTTGCCCTGTTCTTCAAAAAGAACACCCTTTGGAAAAGTCTGGGCAGCGCTGAAGCAATTGAACAAGCTTGTCAATTTGCCCCGATGGCGTTGTTTCAGACATGGCAGTTTCCAGTTCGGCCTCTGCATTGTCACATGTTTGGGCGAACGCTGAAACCGGAAAAAAGAGAAGGAAGAGTGTAAACAGTGTCAACATATTTTTCATAAATCATCTCCCATCAAAAAATCTTGGTAGCGTAGAAAAAGAGAGAC
>DFZE01000123.1 GCA_002382065.1 Desulfobacteraceae bacterium UBA4064 | reverse complement strand
TGCCAGATCGTCCGACTGATACAGTTTCTCGTGTACCAGCGCCATGGTGCGGACCCAGTCGCGCACATCGCTGAACACCCGCTGCAACTGCTCATCCGCCAGGGTGTCGGCCTGTAAACTGACCAGGCTGGAAATGATCTGAAGGTTGTTCTTTACCCGGTGATGAACCTCTTTCAGCAGCACGTCCTTTTCGGCCAGCGATTTCATGAGCCGCTCCTCGACACCCTTCAGCCGGCTGATGTCGAGATTGATGCCTGCCCAGCAGAAGATCTCGCCCTGGTCGTTTTTGACCGGCAAACCGCGCGTCAGCACATGATGCCATTGGCCGTCCGCGCCATGATACCGATGTTCAATATCCCACTTGCCACCTGTGCGGACACATTCCTGCCAAGCCGCGATGGTATGTTCTTCATCATCCGGATGAAGCAAATTCCCCCAGCCGAAATTTGAACACTGCTCCTGCGTGATGCCCGCCATTTTGAGGAAGCTATCGCTGGCGTACATGTTTCCGCCATCGGGCGTGCAGACCCATACGCCATAATCGATGGACTCGCCGATACCGCGGTACAACGCCTCACTCTCCCGCAGCGCCCGCTCTGCCCGCTTTCGCTCGGTCATGTCCTCGACACTTCCCAGAAAATAGAGCGGCCGGCCATCCGCATCACGGATCAGACTGGCGTTGAGAATTTCATAAACGGTTTGCCCACTTTTGGAGATGAAGCGTTTCTCCATGCAAAAATGGTCTATCTCGCCCGCATTCACCCGCTCCTGATGTACCCGCAGTTCATGGAGTATCTGCATGATTTTTTCGGGTGACAGGAAGTCAAATCCTTGCGGATAAAGACTCGCATTATTTTGGGCAATCTCTTCAGGCTGCTTGCGTATTTTGGCGGATTGTTCAGATTGGTCAAAATTGCCTTTCATGATTATCTCCTGCTTCATGATTGGTTTTCATCCAAGTCAGGTTCTGGTATTACCCCAATTGTAAGCGTTCACATTATCGGGATAAAAAAAGAGAATGAAATTTTGAGAACAGATTGACCATCAGGGGTGGCTTATCCGATCGGGGTAATGTTGAAAAAACCCCAAAAAGATGATGTCATGATAAATATATGGAAACAAGAAAAAAAGTGAAACCTCATATTTGAAAAAAATTTTGACGGCGGAGTTAAGGCTGTCGGAAATTTACGTAAATATGGGTTGTTGTTTCGTGAGTGGGCGCGTTGTCGGCCGGGGATGGAAAAAGGCATATCCCCTGCTGCCCTCCCCAAATCATTATCTGAAAAGCTATAGCATTTGAAATTTCAGATTTTACTGTATATACTTTTGCCGTGAAAATAGCATTCGGTTGCGATGCTTCCCTCTGTTCGTAGTGTGCCCGTGGGGGCATTTGTAAAAACGCCTTACGGCGTCACTACGAACAACAGGCCTGAACCATCATCACGGCCTGATTTTCATAAACGGGGGTGAACCATGCCTATAGAGATCAGGATTTTTTCCGACTATGTCTGACCCTTTTGCTACATCGGCAAGGGCCTTGTCGAAAAGCTGAAGAAAACATATGACATTCACGAAACCTGGATCGCGTATGAACTCCATCCGGAAACCCCTCCCGAAGGCGTACTGTTATCCGAAAGATTCAAGGGATACGATATTTCCGGGATGTTTGACAATCTGCGGCAGCGGGGCATGGCGTTTGGAATCACATTCGGGAATCTGTCCATCCTGTCAAACTCCCGGCTTTCCCTTGAGGCCGGTGAATATGCCCGTGACATGGGTCAGTATGAACCATTTCACGAGCATATATTCCATGCATATTTTATGGAAGCACTTGATATCGGCAATATGACGAATCTGTGTGATGTGGCTGTCAGGTGTGGTCTTGATCCAATCGATATGATGGCTGCCCTGAAGGATCATCGATACCAACCCAGACTGGATGATGCAAGAAAAGAAGCTATGGCGATCAATCTGTCGGGTGTGCCGACCTTTATTATCAATAACCGGCACAAACTGGTCGGCGCCCAGTCGTTATCGGTCTTTTCAGATCTTTTTGAAAAAATTCAAATGAAAGATGCAAGATAAATGGTCATGAGTTATTTCGCCCGATTACGCAAATCAGATATGGGTCTTATCACTGTCATTTCAATGCCATTGATTTAAGCTATACTCTCCACTGGATGAAACTGCGATTTGGTTACAGCCGATATGTCTATCCGATCCCAGTGGAGAGGGATGTGATGATAGGATTAAAAAGCGCAATTTGATCCAGTTTGAAGTATATTCATCCGATTACCAGGGTTTTATACGTCATTCCGGCGGAAGCCGGAATCCAGTTTTTCGAACAGGTTATGGACCCCGGCTTTCGCCGGGGTGACATTGCAGAGACTGTATTTTTCCTTAAGTCAATGGCATTCACTGTCATTTCACACCTCCGATAGCTTTCCAGATAAAGATTTTGGAGTGTGTTATCGGTCGGAAATGGCCCTACCCTTCACAAGGCTCACCGGGCTGATTGTTGGCTTTGCCCGCACCTTCCGGATTATCAAATGATTGTTTGAAAATCAGATGATTGACCCGCAATCCCATTTTTATCTCCTGTTCGAAGCCGGCCACATCACCGGTTCTGAAAAATCTCTCCATAGTCCCACTGGACTGTTCGAGTCGTTCTCCGTATTCATCCCTCCAGACGCGATCATAACTTTCCACGTCTTTGCACAGAATCGCCCGCGCAACCAGGTTGGTGGATGCCAAGGCATAACTGATCCCGATTCCTGTCACGGGGTCCACATGGCCCGCCGCATCCCCGATCAATGCCCAGTTTTGACCCGCACAGCGCTGCCTCCAAAAACCAGAACTGATAACAGACGGTATCAACGCCCCCCATCGCTGCACTTTCATGGCCTCCGGGTAATATTCCTTCAGAAAATTATCGATCAGCAACTGCCGGATGGCATCCGACCTGGCGCGGTTCCGTGGCATACCGCAGATATCCGGCCTCCGGGACAGCAAGCTGGCGATAGCACCCGTAACAACCGGCGCAGCCATTGATGTGCCACTACATGCTCCATAACCGTTGTCGGGCAGGGTTGATAAAACCCCTACACCCGGTGCGGTTATTGCAATCTGAACGCCGACGTTTGAGAATGAGGCGATGAATTCGTTGGGGTCAAGACCTCCCGGAGACATATTAGGGCTCCAAAAAGGGCCAGTATCCCGTCCCCCCTGATTTCATTTACAGTGCCCTGGTAATGATGGATCTTGTAGATCATAATCTCAAGAACCCTTTCAATCATCACAAACGTCTCTTCCGGACCCAAATGATGCGCCAGCGGCGTAAACCCCATCATGTCACAGAACATGATGGTTACCTGCCTTCGCTCACCTTCAATTCTGTCTTTTTGAGCCAGGATTTTACTCGCAAGGCCATCTGGAAGGTATTGCTGGATTCTCGCCAATTTTTCTTCAAGGGAAAGCGCATTGATTGACAGATCCGGGGGGGGCGTTTAACGCGCATCCACTTTTGCCGCAAAAATGCATTTCCGCAAGGTTTTCAAAACCGCATTTCACGCATTTCATATCAAATGCCCTCCCGCCCAATTCAGATCAAACACTCACCGCTTCTCAAAAAATTGCACAGCATTCAGCAGTTCCGGAAAGCCATAAATGATATAGTCCGGCTGCACCCCCTCTTTTTCCTGCTGCCCCTGATTCGATCGGAAGAAGACTGTTTTTATCCCCAGTTGCTGCGCCCCATATACGTCACGGTACATGTCGTTGCCCACATACAAAACCTCTGACGGCGCCATATTCATGATGCTGAGGGCAGTCTCGAACAGCCTGGGATCGGGTTTTCGAAAACCAAAATGGCCGGAAATGATGACCGGGTTGAAAAGGCCTGACAGTCCGACAGCGTTCAACTCGGCAACCGCATACGCCGACTGGCCGTCAGAAACGATTGCGAGTTGATATTTCGAAATCAGTTGCCTGAGGGTTTCCGCCACACCGTCATAAAGCTGCAGACGATAGCACGACGCGGCGCGGACCATTTCAGCCAGAAAAATCGGGAGCTGTTCACGCTTTTCAGGCGGCAGACGGCGCGTAAATTCCGATGCGTGCCGCGTCAGAATCTCACGAAAGATGCCGACCGCATCAAACTCCGGATATGGCTCACGGCTTTCCGCCCGCTGCTCTTTCATGATCTGAAAATACAAATCCTTGACCGCGTTCGGGGCAAGCGTTACTCCCTGATAGGCAAGCAGGTTGCCGAGAATGCGATAGATGTCGTCGTGCCATTCGTTTGTGAGAATATCTGTCAATGTTCCGTTGATGTCAAAAATGAGTCCTTTGATGACCATCACAATCTCCTCGGAGCCTGTTTGAAGATTCTGAATCAGGCCCGATAACAAGGCGAAAAGCGCATCAAAAGCGGAGCATACCCGGAGTATGTGAGCATTTTGAGGCGCTTTTCAACGCAGTTAGCGGGCCTCAGACGGGATGTTCAAACAGGCTCTCAGACATTCTTTTGCTTCATCGATGAGGCGGCGTCGGTAGTCGGACCTGACCCAGGTGTTCCGTGCAATGCGCAGCAGCGTGATTCCCATGTAAAATGGTGTTCTGCCAGTGATCGATCGGAAGGCGGCTTCACGGTCCGGGAAGTGGCAGGCGTATTCCCGGAGAAAATGGCCGATAAATGGTTCAGCCGCATGTCTGTCTCCTGTCGCCTGCATGAAGAAATGTTTCAGCTCGCCGGCAATGCGGCCCGTATCGAAAACCCGGTCCGCACGCATGGTCCGCTCCAGATCCAGCGCAACCACACTCAGGTCACCCCCAAACATGAAATTATCCGGCGTCGCGTCGCCATGCACCATCACCTGCTGATCCGCCCACATCTTCGGGTGATTGCGCCACTGGTCACGCAGCCGGTACAACTCATGCGCGTCGTCCCGGCTCATGGCGCCTATTTCTGCAAGCCGGTTTATCAGGCGGTCCATATAATCGCACACCGGATGGAAGTCCACACCAGCGCCGATAGCCGTCCGATTGTGAACTTCCGACAAAAAATACGCGAGCGCCGTCAGTTTGTGATAGAGACGGTTGTTATCGCCGTTTTTGATCACGGCATAGATCAATTCGCTGAACAGTTCGCCCTCACAGTATTCGATGACCAGAAGCGCATTCAGCGACGGGTTGCGGCCCAGCGGACGAACAATATGGTGGGGATATCCTGTCAGTCCGTACTCACGCATCCTGCAGAGGTTGTCAAATTCGCGCGTCAAATGTGCAACAGCCTTTTCCATGTCCCATTTCCGGACCGTGCGAAAATACTTCCCGACGACCTTTGTACCGGTGTATCTGTCTTCGTACAGATACACATCGTTGGAGCCGGTCAGCCGAAAAACCCGGTAACCCGCGTGACCTGAAGAACCGTTTATTTGTGGCAGGATTTCATGTTGAAGATACCCGTGAAGCGGATCGCTTTCCGGCAATCGCCCGAGATACGTTTTTCGCATTGATCTGTTGAATCCTCATCAGGCAGGGTTAACAACTCAACCACCAAACCCGTCATATTCAGCAAAAATTTACGGGAACCGGGATTTCCGTTCAGGCGCCAAAAGACGATTGGATTTACGTGACATAAAACGATAGTAGCGTCAACACTGAAAACAACCAGCACGTTATTTTCACAAGATGACTTTGACAATGTTGTTTTGTGTCCCGAAGCAGTTCGGGCAAGATCTCAGATTTTGTGGATCCGGCATCCATTCGCCATCGATCCAGAACTTGTATTCGAGGTTACCCGCCGGAAGTTTCTTTGCGGTTGTCCAGGTCCCATCGTCATTTCTTTCCATCGGATCGGCTTCAGGATTCCAGTTGTTAAATTCTCCAACCAGGGAAACTTTTTTTGCTTCGACGGCTTCAAATGAAAACCGGATTTCTTTGGTGCTTGGTTTTGAGCCAATTCTTCTCATAAACGTTCTGCTCCTTTTGGTCATGTCGGTTGATTTGTCGGGAATACATGCACTCCCGAAACAGATTCATCAACAAATCAAATCAGCGCCCTTATCCGTCAATCGAAGGGAGGGGTTGTAATCATTCACTCTTTCAATCAGTCCTTTTTCAATCAGATCCGATACCGCCTGATTAAAATGGTCTTTTTCTTCCAAAGACAATAATGACAGGTATTTATCCCGCAGCCATGTTGATGGAATGGTATCATATTTATCCAGCCCCGATCGAAATTTGCTTAAAAGATCCCGTTTGATTGTTTTTGGTGTTCTCATCCTGTTTGTCTCCCAGATATTTTTATGTGGTTTGGCCTGAATCTGCAGCCGTTCAAAAATGACTATCACGCAAGCCTTACGCATTCTTTGTGCCAAGCGTTCGAGCATCTGATTTAATTTGACTATCATTTTGATTTATTTAAAAATTTTAGCTGAAATACATTTTTATGGAAAATATTCGGTAAACTGGTTGAGAATTATGAACGATATCTATGATATCAGGTTGTTACACTTCATCATAAACCTGTTTACCGAATATTTACTTTTTATGGCTGCCGGCAATCGGCATAACCGAATGGTCATATATGATCATTCGGTTATAATTAACCTTTTTTATCGGTTTTTGGGGTGTAGGGGGGACAAAAAACAGGGGGGATTATGGGTTTTGGATGAAATACGATTTTATGGTTTCCGGATGCCCAGTTTACGCATCCGCGCGCGCAAGGTGCCGCGGTCGAGCCCAAGGATTTCAGCCGCGCTGTTTTTTCCGCCGACTTTCCACCGGGTCTTCTCAAGCGTCTGGAGGATATAGTCGCGCTCGACCGCTTGCAACGTTTTTTGGGGCGTGCTCACCCGGGTCAGCGGATTCTTGAGTTCCTCAATCAAACGCAGCTTGGGACCCGGAGAGTCGATCACGGCACGCTCAAGGACGTTTTCCAGTTCCCGGATATTTCCTGGCCAGTAATAATCCTGTAAGGCGCGCATTACACCGGCCGGAATCATTTCGATGTCTTTCCCCATCCGCTTGGAAATCTTTTTGACATAAAAATCCACAAGAAGCGGGATATCTTCAATGCGATCCCGGAGCGGCGGCACCGTAATCGGAAAAACATCCAGGCGATACCAGAGGTCTTTACGGAAACGGCCTTTTCGGCATTCCTCCTCCAGATTACGGTTTGTGGCAGCGATAATCCGCACATCGACCTTTATGGTATGGGAACTGCCCAAACGTTCAAATTCGCCATCCTGCAGCACTCTAAGCAGCTTTGATTGTAATTCCAGGGGCAATTCGCCAATTTCATCCAGAAAAAGGNNAAGTGAGGCGCAATTGACTTTTACCAGGGCCCGATTTTTGCGTGAACTCAAGGCGTGAATGGCCCGGACAACCAACTCCTTGCCGGTTCCGGTCTCTCCCAGAATAAGCACCGGGGTATCGCTGGCGGCAATTTGCTTCACTTTGTAAAGCACGTATTTCAGGCTGTCACTTTGACCGACAATGTTCTCATAATTGTTTTCCAGTTGAATTTCCTCTACCAGGTAGGCTCTTTCGGCCTCCAGTTGATTTTTCAGCTTCTCTATTTCAACCAGGGCGGTTTCGGCAATCTGTTTTCTTTTTTCCGCCTCTTCCAATGCGATGAGAAGCATGGCCGTACGGTCCGCAACCTGCTGTTCAAGTATATCGTGTGCTTTTTGCAGTGCCTCCTCCAAGTTCTTGCGCTCGGTCAGGTCTACATCCATGCAGAACAATTCGGGCGCCTGCCCTGGAACCTGAACAACGGCATGGCTTGAAAAAACCGTCACGCGCGTGCCATTCCGATGCAAGAGTGACAACTCCGATGAAGCGACAGGCTCTCCGGTCATGACCATCTGCTGTATCGCCTGTTCAACATCCGCCCGCATTTCCGGTGGAATGATCAGATCCATCACGTTACGGCCCATGGCCTCCTGTACACTGTATCCATAGAGCCGCTCGGAAGCCTGGTTCCAGTATCGTGTAATGCCATCCGGCCCACAGCCACGTACAGCCACAGACGGGATATTTTCGATTACACTGCGAAACCGTTCCTCACTCTGGCGCAATCGCAGTTCGGCGAGGTGCTTGTACAGCGCCATCTCAATCTGCGTGCACAGTTCGCGATCGTCAAACGGCTTCAGTATGTATCCAAACACTTCTGCCTGCTTTGCGCGATGGATTGTGGCGCTGTCGGAATGCGCCGTCAGAAAAACCACCGGGATCTGGCACATCCTGCGGATCGCGTCTGCTGCCGCAATGCCGTCCATGGCCCCGGCCAGACGGACATCCATCAGCACCAACGACGGATGTTGCCGGCAGGCGATCTCAATCGCCTCTTCACCGGTGTCGGTTGTGCCGGCAATTTCGTAGCCCATTTTCCGAAGTTTGTTGGCAATGTCTTCGGATACAATTGCTTCATCTTCAACGATCAGAATGGCGGGGTTGCTCATGATGACAGCTCCGGTAGTATTTTAGCCATTTGCTTTGCCATAGACTTTCAGA
>DFZE01000116.1 GCA_002382065.1 Desulfobacteraceae bacterium UBA4064 | reverse complement strand
GCATCCCGTGTCGCCGAACAGTTTCGATCCGGCTTTCTGTCAATTCCGAGGGGGCTGTACTGGGCCGCATGTGCAAGCGGGATGACACCGTTTCAAAGCTATCGCCATATCATCGGCCCCTATGCATTTCGAATCATCATTCCATCCTTTACCACAGAATTTCTGACCTGTTTCAAGAACTCGGCCCTGGCCATGACCATCGGCGTCATGGAAATTACCCACACCGCCTACTATATCGACTCGTTTACCTGGCGCGATCTGGAAACCACAACGGCCGCCACCGGATGCTACCTGATCATTTCGTCAGGTATCATTTTCATGATGGGGTGGGTGGAGAAGAAATTCCGGATACCCGGTATGATCGGCCGGTTCAGGTGATGATATGTATCTGAGTGTCATTTTCAGAAATGCGGATTTCATGCTGGGCGGTCTGGTGTTGACCTTTGAGCTGGCAGCAATTGCCATCGGCGGTGGCCTGATCTGGGGAACCATCCTGGCAATGGCGCGCCTGTCTCATATCAAATGGCTGTATTTTCCGGCCTCTGCATATGTTCATTTTTTCAGGGGTATCCCCCTGATTCTGGTCATCTTCTGGCTGTATTTCCTGATACCGGTGGTGGCAGGACATTCCCTGAATGAATTCACCGCTGCCAGCATATCATTTATTGTCTATGAAGCGGCCTATTTTTCCGAAATCATCCGTGCCGGTATTCAATCCATCCCCCAGGGTCAGAAATTTGCCGGCCTGTCCACCGGGCTGACTGGTTTTCAGACCATCCACCAGATCATTCTGCCCCAGGCACTGCGAAATATGGCGCCATCATTGATTACGCACGCGGTTGTCATTTTTCAGGACACATCCCTTTCCTATGTCATTGGATTGAGAGAATTTCTGCGCCGGGTCAATCTGATCGATGCGCGTGAATTCCGATCCGTTGAACTGTATGCGTTTGCCGCGTTGGTCTATTTTGTGATCTGCACGACCGGTGCTTTGGCCAGCCGCAAGCTGGAGCCGCGCCGGATATGATGAAAAAGGCTGAAGGCTGAAGACTGAAGGTGCCGCAACCAGCCTTCAGGCGGAGCCGCCTTTGGACCGTCAGGCGGCCTGGTTGTTGGGCTGGTGCTTGGGAACCAGCCTATGGATGTATTTTTACGGTAAATGATCATGATCAGGGGCTTGCTCACCCCCAGATATGAAAATGCTGGGCTACTGTCATTCCGGGCTTGACCCGGCGGCTTTTCAACGCGATAGCCGCAATCCAATCGGTATGACTGAAATGCTGCTGGAAGGCATTCAGCCTGGCCGCTTCTGGATTCCTGCGTTCGCAGGAATAACGGATGAGGTGCATTTTCACGGTAAACGATCATGAATCATTCTGGGAGGTTCACCCCCATATATGAAAATGACATGTACCGATTATAACTCAAAACTCAATATTTTCTTTCATTTTCAGGGTAAACATCCATCATTGGTAATTCCCACTTCTCAATTCAAAAAAAGGAGGCTCACCATGCGTTACGGCGCCCGAAACAAAATCACCGCCAAAGTTACATCCGTCAAAAGCGATCAGATCATGTCACTGGTCAAGTATGATATTACCCTGCCTGCTGAAATGGCATCTGTTCTGACAACAGAGTCAGTCAATGACCTGGATTTGAAACCGGGAGATGATGTGCAACTGATCATCAAGGCGATTCATGTGCTCCCGATAAAACAATAGATCGGAAAGGGATACAACACTGTCCATGATGATACCGGACACCGAATCATCATGGACAGTGTTTGACAGACAATCCTGAATCTATAGACTTCCAGAAAAATAATTTCGCTGCGTTATCGGTCGGGAATGGCCGAAAAAGGCCTATTCCCTCCCTGCTGCCTTGCGAAATTAATTTTCTGAAAATCTATATCAGTGGGAGCAGCACGATCCCGTGCTTCCACAACCGGAACATCCTGATGAAAACTGAACCGCACAATCCAGCCTGTATCCGCTTTCTGTAAAATCCACCCGGATGGGTTTCACCGTTTCCAGAAAGTCCCTATCCACCAGGTAGGTAAACCCGCCGATTACAAATTCATCGTCTGTTGCTTTCTTTTCATCCAGGGCCATTACCAGACCAGGCCCGCCACATCCGCCCTCGTTCAGGAAAATGCGAATGGGGGCAACTGTTTTATCCTGAAAATACTCTGTGATCTGGCGGGTAGCGGATTCGGTTACCTCAAACATGTTTTTCTCCTTTTCATTTTAGTGACATTCAAATGGTTCTTGCGAAAAATGCAAGGATCTTCGGTTGAGGCACGTTTATATCAATTCCAGAAATGCCTCAATCCGGGTCTGCAACTGCCCGATGTCCGATTCGCTGTAATCGGTTTCCAGATGAAGCGTGGGGATTCCAAAACGGGTGTCGATCCATTTTAGCAGCGGATACGATTCGATGTTGTAGGTGTGACAGCACTGCCAGGTCAAATCCACCACGCCCTGAATCCGGTAATCACCGATCATTCGTTCAAGCAGGTGATACCGGTTGGGGTTGGGGCTCATGCAGGCGCATGGCAATTCCAGATAGCGTTTGGCCAGTGCCTTCATGGGGCTGTCTGCGGCAAGGGTTTCATCAATTGGATAATAGAGACTTTTGATACCCGAACAATTTTCCTGAACCAGGACCTGAGCGCCCGCGGATTCAAGAATTTTCAGAACTTTATCCGATCCCTTTCCAACCGGTGTTCCGGTCAGCAGAATGCGTGGTTTTGCAGATTCGATTCCCGAAGGAATGCCGTCAAGCTCGGTGTTCAAATCTTCCAGTTGCCGGATATAGGTTTCAGGATTGACGACAAACCCCTTGGTTTCCATCAGAACCAGTAGCTCGCTTCCGGCCAGTTTCAGACGGCCCTGACGGTAATGCGCCATCAGTTTCACAAATGCCTTTCGCAGACGGTTGGAGATTTGAATCTGCTCCAGCAGGGCGTCATCTGTCACCGGTATGCCGGTGTGATCTTTCAGAAAATCCCTGAAACGCAAAAACTCCGAGTACCAGAAATCAAGGGCATGAACTCCGTCCAGGAGATAGGGCAGGTGAATCATGTGCAGGGGTTTGATTCGACCCAACAGCTCGAACATCTTCTTCTTTCCATCGCAGGTGGTTTCACCGACAATGAAATCGGAAGCGGCAAAGTAGGGGCAGGTATCGCTGACCGCATACCCATAACTGGACTTGATCAGGGGGCAAAGATTGGCCGGCAGCTCTTCCTCTGCCCGGGCGATGGGGGCCTGTTTTTTGCCGCACAATCCGACCGGAATGGCGCCAGCGGCCCGAATCAGCTCGGCCGGTGCAAAGATGCAATACACACCGGCAATGGATTTGCCTGCATCATGGGCTGTTTCCAGTTCTGCCAGACACCGTTCATTATAGGTTTCAAAATAACGCAGTCCAGATGGTTTCATCAAAGATCTCTTTCCCCACGTTTAGGGTCGAACCAAGGGTTTTTATCGACAGGAAAATGGGTGGAGACAAGGCATACCTTATCTCTACATCTCAGCAATCGTCGGGTGGAAAGGGCCTCGTCCCGATCGTCCAGCTCGATGGTCCACCAGCGGCAAGATGTCTGAAGCAGGCGGGTGATGATGGGTTCAATTTGCCGGGCGTCGGTTACCGGATAGTGGCGGTCGGCTTCATATCCATATATATGAACTTCGGCCAGGCGGTCATCAAAGAGATCGATGAAATCCGTGACAGACAGGTCCCCGCTTTGGACCCGTTGTCATGAAATGGCATGACCGACATCCAGGGTGATCGATGCACCGGACGCTTCGGCCCAGGCCAGGATATTTTCCGGATGGCTGGCAGCACCGGCCCGCAAATTTTCGATACAGATTGTAATGCCATACCGCTTTGCGACATTCACCAGCACAGACAGGTTGTTGACCGCTTTTTCCGGATCAAACGGATCATCCCAGTTCAGATCCAGATGGAATGTCACCACCGGCTCGCAGTTCCGGTCCATGACATAAAGGGTTTCCAGATGGATTTTCATTGCGGATTCCGAAATCCGGGTATCCGGATGACCGATCTCCTGTCCGAAATACCGGCCATGAAACCGGACCGGTACACCGGCCTGAATGGCAGGCCCCAAATGAACCGGCAGCAACCCGAATGCATTTGGGTCCGGAGAGTATTCCAGTGCAAAATTGTTGGCCAATGCCCAGGAAAGATGCTCGCGGGAGTCCTGGGCCTTGACAGCAAGCGCCAATGTCGGGAATGCATTGAACTGGGCAGTTATTGACACGTGATTCATGGTCCTTTCAGGTTTGAACCGTGCCTGAACGGAAACCTTTTCTCTGTATCTTAAAATTCGGAATTCGAAGCGCAAAATCCGAAACAATACCCAAATAACAAACCCAAATGTTCAAAACGGTGCATTGTCTGACAGATCGTTTGGGTCATTCAGACATTTGAATTTNNGAGTTTTCGTTCAAACACTATATAAAATCTTACATTATATCCCTGATATCCCTGGCCAGCAGTGCAGCGCCAAATGCCCCCACAAGCTGGGGATCTTCTGGCGCCAGAACGGTTCTGCCCAGGGTTTCCGCCAAAAAATGCCGCATGCAGGGGTTTTTGGCCACACCACCGGTAAAGACGATATCACCGTCGGAAGACACCCGGTTGATCATGCCGGCGGCGCGTTTGATGACGCTGGTATGAAGCCCCCGCGCGATTTCCCGCCGGTTTTTTCCCTTGGCGATCAGAGAGGTGACCTCGGACTCGGCAAATACCGTACACATGCTGGAAATGCTCAGTTCCTTTTCAGCCAGAAGCGCCTCCCGGCCAAAGGATTCAATATCAAAGCCCAGGGTTTTGGCCATGATCTCCAAAAATTTCCCGGTGCCGGCGGCACACCGGTCATTCATTTCAAATTTCTTCACCTTGCCGGATTCAAACAGGCTGATGGCCTTGCTGTCCTGTCCCCCAATATCCAGCAATGCCAGAACATCCGGGAAAAACGCCCGTGCACCAATGGCATGGGCCTTGATTTCCGTGACCGTCTGCGTATCAAAGGATATCTCAAACAGATTCCGGCCATACCCGGTTGCCATGATGCGATCATACGGCACGTCATGGATCAGGGCCTTTGCCGCTGTCATGGGGTCAAACCCGGTATCGGCCTGAAGACTGGTCACAATTTTTCCCGATTCGTCCACCACCACCAGTTCAATGGTGCGTGATCCGATATCGATTCCTGCAAATCGTTTCTGCATCCTGTGCTCCTGCACCCTATCGAAGCTGTTCGACAAAGGCTTCTATCCGGGTTTTCAATTGGCCCATATCTTCCATGCTGTAATCGGTTTCGATGCGCAGTGTCGGAATGTTCTTTTCTTCCAGGGCTTTTTCAACCGGAATGGATTCCATGAGATAGGGCTGGCAGAACTGCAGGCCATAGTGGATTACCCCGTCGGCATGGTACGCGGCCGCCATTTCCCGGATATGGTTCAACCGATCGGGATTGGGTGTAAAAATGGCACAATCCACCTGGTAATAGCGATCAACTATGGCATCCATCATTTCTGAAACACTGTTTCCGGATTCAGCCGTCAAATTTCGGGTGCCCCGTTCTCCCACACAGGATTCTTCACCCACAATCACGGCGCCGGACGTCTCGATGACAAATGGGAGTTTCCAGTTGGGTACGGCCATGGGGCAGCCGGATATGAGAATCCGCGGTGCCTTTGCCGGAAAAACCCCGTTTTTTTCGGCAACACGCGTTTCCAGCTCATCACAGATTTTGTTGACGGAATCCGTAAACCGGGCCGGATTGTCATAAAAGAAAACCTGGTTGGCCAACAGGGCATCCAGTCCGGAAATCGGAGCCGGATCAGCCTTTCTCAGGGCAGACAGGCGATGAATGGCCGCACGTTTTTTGTTGACGGTCTGAATTGCCTCCCTGAGCGATTCGGGTGTAATGGCAACGCCGGTCAGGTTTTCGACCTCGGTTTTAAATCGCAGGTATTCGGATTTCAACAGGGCCCGACCATGATCGGACTTGACCTGGGGCAAATCCATCACATACAGGTTGTCCACCAGATGTCCCAGGGATTCATAGGCTTTTTTCTTGCCGTCACAGGTATTTTCTCCCACAATCATATCCGCGCTTTCCAGATACGGACACACCTTGCCCAGTTTGAACCCGAACGAGGATTTGATCAGGGCGCAGGTGTTCCTGGGCAGCAGCTTTTCCACTTCGGACATGGCAAAATCCGCGCCGGAACACAGCCCGACCAGGGTGGCATTGGCGGCCAGAACAATTTCTTCGGGAACAAAGACACAATACGACCCGATGATCTTTCGTCCGGCCTTTTTTTCATCCAGAAGCTCCCTGATCCGCAGACCATGAACCTCGCTCATCACAAAATCAAAATAGGCCATTCCAGCCGGCCGATTCTTCTGGGACAGAAAAATATCCTGATACGCGCCGCCCAAAACACCCAAAAGGGCGTCATGACCCGCCAAGTCCAGCCCCAGACTCTGCCACATCTCCCGATAATCTTCACTCATGATGGTCTCCCCGGCTCAGCCGTTACATATACATCGGTTTGTATGAAAAACTTCCCTGGTTGTGTTATCTGTAAATTTGCATACGGTTATTTATATCAACAGAATCTATTACACAAATTCATAATTCTTATGGAATGCCTGTTTGTATTCCCTGATTGTATCGTGTCTCAACCGAACCTTCTGTTTCCATATTTTTTATTAAAATGAATGGGCTTTTTTTACTTCCCCTTCTGGAAAAAATGGGGAATCGCTCCCCGCTTTCAGCCGAATGGCGCTATATATCCGATTCATTAAAGTTATGATGATCAATCAATTATCATTAATAATTATAGGGTTATGAAATGCTTGACTATTTTGGGTGAGCTGATATACCCAATAACCATTGATTTCAGAACCGGCATGTTTACCGGAAACGCCGGTATGATTCGATTGTTTCTTCATCCCCGTGTTTTCAGATATTCCGTGTCAAGGCGTGCTCTGTCGGATATCTCTGTTATCAGGAAAAGGTGTATCAGTGATTCGGTTTATTCATCGTGATCCGCAGTTTGAAAAGCAATTGGATGCACTTCGCAAAGCCGGGAAAAAAGGGTTGATTGCCGTTCGGGAAGCGGAAAAAATTATTCAGAGGCTTATTCATGGTAGGCGCCAGTTCTTTTCCCTGAATGATGCCACCAAACGCGGTGAGCTGCGCATGTCGGGATGTATCAAATACGATCTGGGCACCGGCTATCGCATGGTAACCATACGACGGTCGGACATGCTGCATATTTCATTTGTGGGCACTCATGACGAATGTGACAGATGGCTGGAGAGCAGGAAGCGTCTTAAACCTGTTTTTCTAAAAAACCGGTCTGCTCCGATACCGGTTGAAATCGATGAATCCGATTTCGCAGGGGAAGCGATTGAGATGGACGCGTTGACATGTGAGGACGAGCCCTTTGAACCTTTCGATGAAAAATACCTGCGATTGATTTTCAGCGGACTGACCGGCAAATGTTCCGGCTTGCCTGACGCCGGGGAAATGGCGTGTTCCTATGAAAATTCCCTTTGCGCATTCAAGTAACTTATTAATTTTACAATGAATACTGGAATTTATAAGTCGTTGTCATATAAACCATAGAAAACACGGGCACGGTAAAAACCATTTTGGGTGACACCTGAAACCGGACGCATTTTTACGATCAAACAAAGGAGATTTGAATGAAAACAGATACCCGGTATCGATGGATTTTGTATTTCACCGTAGCCATGATGGTTGTTGCTGCCAGTTCCGGCATGGTGTCCGCTGCATCGGTTGACAGCTTTGCCGGCATGGAAGGAACCATTTCAATCGCCGGCGGTACGGCACATATTCCGGTCATGAATGATGCGGCCAAGGCCGTCATGACTGCCCATCCCAAAATCCGCATTACTGTCGAAGGCGGCGGGTCAGGCATCGGTGTTCAAAAAGTTGGGGAGGGGCTGGTCGATATCGGCAATACCGGACGACCCCTTTCAAAAGAGGAAATCGCCAAATACGGTCTGCAATCCTATGCCTTTGCCCTGGACGGTGTGGCCGTGGTCATTCACCCCGAAAATCCGGTTTCCGGTCTGTCTGCCCAACAGGTCAGGGATATTTTTGCCGGGTCTGTGACCAACTGGAAGGAAGTGGGCGGAAAAGATGGCGCCATTCACCTGTTTACGCGGGATGAAGCCAGTGGCACCCGGGAAGTGTTTTGGGGCAACCTGCTCAATAAAGGGGCAATTGCCAGCAGCGCGAATGTTGTGGCGTCAAACGGCGCCATGAAAGTGGCGGTTGCCCAGGATAAGGCTGCCATTGGCTATGCGGGTATCGGGCATGTGGATAAAAGCGTCAAAGCGGTTATTCTGGATGGTGTCATGCCGTCACAGGAAAATGCCATGAACGGTACCTATCCGGTAACGCGAAAACTGTACATGAATACCAAGGGAGAGCCCGGCAAACTGGTTAAAACCTTTATCGATTATATCTTGGGTCCGGAAGGAACAGCCTTGTCCCAAAAACATGGATATCTGCCATTACAATAGAAAACCCCATCATGCTCAAAATCAATCCTCCCGAAAAATGGATTGAAACCGGACTATTCATGGCCGCGGTTGTCTCAGCCGTGGCCATTGTATCCATTTTGCTGCTGCTGATCTATTTCTGCCTTCCCCTGTTTAGCGGAAACGGACTTTCCCGTGTTTTCTCCTGGCGCTGGCAGCCGATCGATGGACAATTCGGCATTCTGCCCATGTGTGCCGGCTCGTTGGCCCTCTCCATTCTGGCGCTGGGTATTGCCTTTCCCCCTGCCATTGGCATATGTACGCTGGTGCATGTTCTGTCACGCGGCGTTTTTGCCCGCATCGTTCTGATACTGACGCACTTTATGACCGGTATTCCAACGGTCATATATGGCTTTGTTTCGGTATTTGTGCTTGTCCCCCGGATTCGAAGCCTGAGTGAGGCCGGAACCGGCTTTTCCCTTCTGACGGCGGCGATTACGCTGGCCATACTGATACTGCCAACCATTGTTCTGGTATGTTATACCCGACTGGAACAGCTCGATCCCGTTCTCCGGCTGGCATCCGCCGCCATGGGGTTTACGCCCATTCAGCAAATGCGCCATGTGCTGATGCCGGCGGCAACAAAGGGAGTGGCTGCCGCCGCAATTCTGGGACTGGGCAGGGCCATGGGAGATACCCTGATTTCCCTGATGCTGGCCGGAAACGCCGCACAATTTCCCGGTTCCCTGTTCACGTCTTTCCGTTCCCTGACCGCCCATATTGGACTGGTTGTGGCAACAGACAGCCAGAGCTTGGCATATCAGTCGGTTTTTGCTGCCGGACTGGTTCTTTTCCTGCTGGTCGCCGCCTTGAATCTTATCATCCGAAAAACAGACAACCGGATTACGGCTAACGCCTTTTTACGCGTACAGGAAACCCGTCATGAACAGAATTTCTGATCGCATCCTGGTTGGCCTGACCTGGCTGTCCGGTATCGGAATGTGTATGGTCGTCACGGGTCTTCTATTGTTTCTGATTTTTCATGGCATCCGCCAGATCACTCCGGCCCTGTTTTTTGGAGATACGCCCTGGCTGAAGGCCATCACCGGACAATCCCCTGTATTTGACGGCATATGGCCGGCAGTGACGGGAACCGTGCTGCTTGTTTTTTTGTCATCGGCCATTGCCGTCCCGGTTGGTGTTGCCAGCGGCATTTATCTGGCAGCATATGCATCCAGCCGTCAACGGGCATTTTGGGGATCCATGGTTGATCTGCTGTCCGGAACACCCTCCATTGTCATGGGCCTGTTTGGATTCACGATGATTCTATTTCTTCGAAAAACCGTAAACCCGACCGCCCAAACCGGGCTTTTTCTGGCGGCTGTCTGTATCGCCCTGCTGATTTTACCCTATCTGATCCGCACATCCCAGGCGGCCATTGCGGGCATTTCAACCCATCTGCGACTGATCGGCCCTGCCGCCGGATTCAGCAAATGGCAAAATATCCGGCATGTGCTGCTTCCCCTTGCCAGCCGGGGAATTCTGAGCGGCATCATACTGGCGGTTGGCCGCGCATCAGAAGATACGGCCGTGATTCTGCTGACCGGCGTCGTTGCGCAAACCGGCATCCCCAGAAACATATGGGACAAATTTGAGGCCCTGCCCTTCCGGATTTATTACCTGGCCGCAGAGCACCGAAATGCCACAGAACTGGAACAGGGTTTTGCGGTAGCCCTGGTTCTGCTCTTTTTGACCGGTTTTTTGTTTGCAATCGCCTTTCTTCTGAACCGATATGCCGAAAACCGCTGGCGGATTCGACGATACCAATAATGGAACCCGCTGTCGTTATTTCAAATTTGGAGGTCCTGTTTTTCGGAAAAGCCGTTTTGAAAGATATTCATCTCTCCCTTTGGCCGGGCCGGATCACGGTACTGGTCGGGCCTTCCGGGTCTGGAAAATCAACGCTCCTGCGGGCCATTAACCGTCTGAACGAGTTTTTTCCAGACTGTCAGACCCGGGGATCGGTGTCCCTTCACCTTCAAAATCAATATCACGGTGATATTTATCAAAATACCATCCCGCTTTCCGATCTCAGACGCCGGGTGGGAATGGTATTTCAAACTCCGGCTGTTTTGCCGTTTTCCATTGAAAAAAATATCACCATGCCGCTTCAGGTAACGGTTGGCCTGACCGGCTCCGCCCTGACAGAGCGGATGACCCGGGCGCTTCAGGAGGTGGCCTTGTGGGACGAGGTGAAAGACCGGCTGAAATCATCGGCAAACACCCTTTCCGGTGGCCAGCAGCAGCGGCTTTGTCTGGCGCGGGTTCTGGCGCTGGAGCCGCAGATTTTGCTGCTGGATGAACCAACAGCGTCTCTGGATTACAAATCCGCCGCCAGAATCGAATCGCTTCTGTTAAACCTGAAGGAACGTTACACCATTCTGGCGATTTCCCACAGCCTGAGCCAGACCCGGCGCATTGCAGACCGGGTTTGTGTTCTCAGACAGGGGCAACTGATTCAGGAAATGGATCGGAACGACATGGCGGATATCCGTACATTTCAGGGCCTGATGGAAGCTGCATTTTAGCCCGTCACGCCTTGATTCTTCAAAATGAATTTGGGTGTTCTGGATCTGGCTGCAAAACAGCCATATCCAGAATTTAGTACCGGCGATTCAAAATTTCATGACCACCGGTTTTCTCCCAAATGACGAATCGAATCAATTCGGTTGTTCTTCACTAAGAGCCTGTTTGAAGATTCTGGATCAGGCCCGCTAACAAGGCGGAAAGTGCCTCAAAAGCGGAGCATACACGGAGTATGTGAGCATTTTGAGGTGCTTTCCAACGCAGTTAGCGGGCCTCAGACGGGATATTCAAACAGGCTCTAAGGAATGTCAATGGCGGTGGATCAGAGATAATATCCGCTCAGATCACAGGCGGGGGTCACCAGAAGATGGAAATAATAGGGTCCATCCGGCAGCGCCTGGATCGGAATGGCGCCGAAAATCAGTGAATCTATGGGACCTGACGTGTTTTCCTGCCAGGGAACAAGTCCGGAAGAATACGGCACAAGATTATTGTCGGCAGTCAGCAGATACACCTGCGTCGGGTCGATATTCGGCGCATAGATACCAAAGTAGATGTCCATGCTGCCTCCAAATTGGGTCAACGCAACGCGCAGATTCAGTGTTGGATCATCGGTCGTAAAGATCCCCATGGCGATGGGCTGTGCCACGGCGGGATCGGCGGAGACTGTCGGAAGATTCACGGGAGGATAGAAAAAGTAAAGGCCTTCTTCCGGAATCGGCATAACCGCATAGGCATCCGATATCCGGAGAATATCGCCATTGTTGGTATCACTGAAATAGAGGTTGCCGGCCTCATCCTCACCGAAAGTGGTTATCGCGTACGGCGTATCCAGAAGCAGCGTGTTCTGCCAGTTATCGCCATTTTTGATAAGCCCCCAAATTCTGCCACTGCAATAGTCGGCATACAGGAAATGGCCGAACAGGTTGGGATAAAATCCGCCACGGTAAACAGTGCCGGCCGTGACCGAACAGTTTCCGCCATTGTGTCCGTATTCCTGCACCGGAAGTATCAGTCCGGTCGGATCGCAATCCGCCGGGTTGTAGCAGTGAAACCCTTCCATGATGCGCCATCCATAGTTTTCACCACCTGCGCTTTCAGCAGGCTGGAAGTTGATCTCTTCATACTCATTCTGTCCGACATCGCCGATATAGAGATCACCTGTCAGCGTGTCGAACGAAAACCGCCAGGGATTTCTCAAACCAAGCGCCCAGATTTCCGGCCGGTATCCCTCCATCAATTGAAACGGGTTTGTCGCCGGAATGGCGTAGGGTTCAATCCCTGCCTCCACATCGATTCTGAGAATTTTGCCCAGAAAGAACATCCGTATTCTGGCCATTGTTGAACGGATCACCACCCGATCC
>DFZE01000091.1:1204-5458 GCA_002382065.1 Desulfobacteraceae bacterium UBA4064 | reverse complement strand
TATACATCATGGACCCCGGCAGCTATCTGCGCCGGGACGGTGAAACACTCAAGGTAGTCAACGGCAATGTCGTGACCGCCCGGATTGGCGCCAATGGCCTCAAAAAACTGATCCTGGTCGGATATGTATCCATGACCGGCCATGTGCTGGACTATCTGATCAAAAACCGGATCGAGACGGTATTCATGACACCCACCGGCCGGTTTCGGGCCCGTCTGGCCATCGATGAGCACAAGCATGTGAGCCTGCGGATGAACCAGTACCGACAGCTTGGGGACAAAACCGTTGCGGCCGGAATCGCAGGCAATCTTGTCCGCAAAAAAATTGAAAACATGTACCGGTTTCTGATGCTTCGGGCCAGAAACTACCAGTCCAGACCCCTGAATATTGCCGCGGTCAAACTCAAATCCCTGATCACCTGCATTGCGGAACACAGCAGTCTGGAACAGATCCGCGGCATCGAAGGAACAACGGCCAACATCTATTTCGGGGTTTTTTCCGATCTGATTCAAAATCCGGATTTTTCGTTCAACGGCAGAAACAGACGGCCCCCGCGTGATCCGGTCAATGCCCTGCTGTCCTTTGTTTATACCCTGTTGACCAATGAGGTGCTGTCCGCCATCAAGACCTGCGGCCTGGACCCCTATCTGGGCGCCCTGCATGAAATCGATTACGGCAGGCCGTCCCTGGCCTGCGATCTGGTGGAGGAATATCGCAGTTTTCTGGGAGACAGGCTGGTTCTGGGCCTGATCAACCGGCGGCTGATCAAGCCGGATGACTTCATTTTTCGAACGCCGTCCAAAAAGGAATTTGCAGATGAAGATGACATGAAACAGAACCGGCCGGTAGAGATGAAGCCCACGGTCAACCGGACTTTCATCGCAGCCTATGAGGAAATGATGAACCGCAGGATATTCTATCCGCCAATGGAACAGACCATCACCTACCGCTGGCTGATATATCAGCAGGTCAAACGGTTTGGCCAGTCCCTGGAGGATGAGAATGCACCCTATCAACCCTTCATCTGNNCCAGGGGGCAGGGGATAGGGGGCAGTCATCAGCAGTCCAACACTACTCACTATCAACTGACCGCTAACCACTGACCGCTGACCGCTGACCACTCTCTCCTGGAGTTTCCATGTTCTATCTGGTCTGCTTTGACATCGTGGATGACAAGATTCGCTACCGAACCGTCAAGGTATTGAAAAAATACGGCGCACGGGTTCAAAAATCCGTGTTTGAATGCCCCAATCTGACGGAAAAGCAGTTTCTGAAAATGAAACATCGAATCGAGGATCTCATTGACGCCACAGAGGATTCGGTCCGGTATTATTACCTGTCCCGGGACAGCATTTACCGGATGGAATATTCCGGCATTGGTGAAACACCCCATCTCGAACGGTATCAGGTGGTCTGATGTCATTGTTTTTGGCCATGTCATCGAAAAGCCAGGCACAAAGTGAAACAGGGATAAAAGCCAATTTCTATAAAAAATGGCCATTTCCTTTTTCCCCTTTGCCACTATGCCCCTTTCTTTCTGGATGGATGATCATGGCCCATTTGGTGTTTGCCGTACAAATTAATGCCAGATCAATTTGTCACACGTTTCATGATTTCAATATTCCGGAAAAAACATTTAAAAAGCAGTCTCGTTATGCCATAGCACACAATACTTAAAAATTGATGTCAATTTTCAGCCCGGTCAATTTCTGCGTATTCCACGGCTGTCTCAGTTCCCGTATTTCAAAACCCATACCGGTCTGTCCGGAAGCACATGCCCGGCATGCCACTCAATCAGAGCCTGTTTGAAGATACTGGATCAGGCCCGATAACAAGGCGGAAAGTGCATCAAAAGCGGAGCATACACGGANNAACGCAGTTAGCGGGCCTCAGACGGGATATTCAAACAGGCTCTCAGAAAGCTTTGGGTATGAAAACCATATTGCTCGCAGTCTGCGGACTGTCTCCACAGGTCATTACCGAAACACTGTATGCGCTGCATCAGAACGGGCGGCGTGTGGACGCCATACACGCCATCACCACCCGGCAGGGAAAGGAACGCATTTTTGCCACGCTGTTGGCTGGTCAGACCGGACACTTTTACCAGTACCTCCGGGATTATGGAATGGGTGAAAATGCCATCGAATTCGGCCCCCATACCATTCATGTCATCACAGATCCTTTCGGCATCGAGACCGCGGATATCACATCCCAGCGTGACAACGAAACACTCCTGGCCGATTGCCTGCGTCTGACCCACCGGTTTACATCCGATTCGGACACATCCGTCTATTTTTCCATTGCCGGGGGCAGAAAAACCATGAGCGCCTGTCTGACCTGTGCGGCCCAGCTTTATGGCAGACCCCGGGACCGGTTGTATCATGTGCTGGTCTCGCCGGAATTCGAACGATCTCCGGATTTTTTTTATCCACCCCGCAAATCCCGGCGCATCGCGCTGTTGGACCCTCAGGGCAGAACCCACTACATGCACACCCGGGATGCCGAAGTCACCCTGGTTCCCCTGCCGTTTGTCTCCATCCGGGACCGCCTGGCGCCCCATATGCTGGACAAACCCCTGGACCCCGGAACCCTGATGCTGTCCCTGGTTCAGGATGAACTGCCACGTCTGACCGTGAATGTCAAGGAACGGAAACTCATCTATAAACGGATTGAAATCGATCTTCAGCCCACCTGGATGGCCCTGTATGTGTTTTTTGTAATGGTCAAAAAAGGATTTGCGTGTGAAAAACCCTGTCAGCCGGATTGCAGCGACTGTTTTCAGGAGCGCCAGGACATCGATCAGGACCAGATTTCGGATGTGTATTGCCGGATTGCCGGGTCCCGTCCGGTGGCGGAAATGAGTAACAGCGGCATCAACAGTCTGAACAATGAAAATTTCAACAGCTACAAAACCCGGATTCGGGCTGAGCTTGAAAAACATCTTGGCCCCAATGCCATAAAAGAACTGGAAATTGCCAGCGTGGGAAAGCGGCCCAATACCCGCTATGGCATTCTGATGCCGCGGGACCGGATCGAGATCATATTCTGATGAATCCCGAAATGACTTCCATAGACCCAAATGACCTCTCGCCCGCGTCACTTTTCGGCAGTCTGCCCATTGCCCGATACCGGATGGCGATCCACCTGTCAAAACCCATTCCCGGCCATATGGGTTCAGCCTGGCGCGGACTGATCGGATGGTCGCTTCAGCGGCTCATCTGTCCATTTGCCCGAAAACCGGAATGCAAACCCTGTATTGTCCGGAAACATTGCCCCTATTTTCGGCTGTTCGAGGATCAATCCCCGATTTCCGGAATTCTGGAAATGCCCGGGGGTATATTCTGTCCCCCACCGACAGCGGTCAGTCCTGTACCCACGATCTGGAGATCACCCTGATCGGAGACTGCATCCGCAGTTTTCCCGCTGTTGCCCAGGCCCTCCATGCCGGAAAATCAACCGGGCTCGGGCCATCCCGAATCCCATATCAGGTTGCCGGCATGTCAGAGGTTTCTCCGGATGGAACAGTGACCCGCCTGTCAGTTGCGGCCGGAGACGGCATTGGCATGGGCGCAGCCGCCTCCCTGTCAGACTGGCTGGCCGCATCGCCAGCGATCACCGGAAATATGGACGTGTCGTTTCTCACCCCGTTTCGACTGAAAAAGCAGGGGAAATATCTGGGGCAAATGGATTGGTCCCATTATTTCGCCACCCTTGTGCGGCGGCTGGAATCCCTGAATTGCCTGTTTTTTGACGGTGCCTCCATCGGAAAAAAACGCTATCAGAAGCTGATTCAGCAATTTTCCGAAGTTTCGGCCATCCGCCAGGACCTGTCCTGGCTGGATTACAACCGGTATTCCAACCGCCAGCACAAAAAAGTTTCGATGGGCGGACTGGTTGGAACCGCCCGGCTCAGTCAGGCCCATGCATGGGTGGCGCCGTGGCTTCAGGCTGCGGAGCTGGTTCATGTGGGGAAAGGGGCATCAATGGGACTGGGAAAGATTGTGGTGGGGAGAAGTGAGTAGTGAGCAGTGAGAAATGAGAGGCCGCTGATCCGCCAACGGCTGCTCTGCCGCCATGCTGAAAAGCCGTTGGCTGGTTCCCAATCTCCAGCTTGGGAACTTGTTATCGGAAGCTCCAGCTTCCGTACCATTCAGAACGTTACGATAAGGTATGAAGCAGGAGCTTCATGGATGTTGGTTCCCAAGCTGGAGCTTGGGAACCAACCCAAACGTTTACCGTGAAAATGCAGATAAA
>DFZE01000091.1:0-1174 GCA_002382065.1 Desulfobacteraceae bacterium UBA4064 | reverse complement strand
CAATTTCTACAAACAGGTCGCCCCTACGGGGCTTTTAAAGCGCCAGCCGCTATTCTGAATACCTGGGTAGTTACTACAGGAGTTCCGCTGGTTCCCAAGCTCCAGCTTCCCGTATCATCGGAGTGTCTGGAAAACGTTTGAAGCAGAGCTTCATGGGCATCGGTTCCCAAGCAGGAGCTTGGGAACCAGCGGAAAAATACATTCCGTAGGGGCGAACCTACGTGTTCGCCCTCATTTTCATATACGGGGGCGGTC
Source organism: Desulfobacteraceae bacterium UBA4064 (assembly GCA_002382065.1). Classification (GTDB taxonomy): domain Bacteria; phylum Desulfobacterota; class Desulfobacteria; order Desulfobacterales; family Desulfatirhabdiaceae; genus UBA4064. Next base: position 919 of record DFZE01000091.1, on the reverse strand, counting down.
AAGCCCCTGATCATGAGCATTTACCGCAGGAGTTCTTTGATGAAAAACATTCTGGTAACCACCATGGGAACCACCTGGCAGATTCCACCGGAGCTGATTGGATTCACCAATCCGGATATGGTGGATCTCTACCGGTTTCATCCCGGTTACGCCGAGATTCAGCAGACCCGAAATCTGCATGACATCCTGCATGTGGATGAACTGTGGATTGTCACCACAACGGGAAAAGTGACCGGTCAGCTCACAAAAGTCCTTGACTGGCGCGCCCGGCTGCCAAAATTGGAAAGCACGCCGTCTTTGCGCATCTGGCAGGTCAGCGGGCTGGATGACATGGTCACGGAAGCGGACTGCGCCAAAATGAAAGAGGCCATTTTTCGCGTGGTGCTTCATGCCGCGGAGCAGTCACGTTCGGGCCGGTTGATGCTGTCTTTGGCCGGCGGCCGCAAGACCATGAGCTCGGACATGCAGGCTGCCGCATCCCTGTTTGGATGTCATGCGCTGATTCATGTCATCGACCATGCCGAATTTTCAGGGCATCTCCGAAAATACACCCCGGCGGATTTTACCGTTCCCCTTCAGCAGGCCCATGCGGCCGCGGTCATGCCGCTGGTTATCGGAAAATTTGACCGCAATTCCCTGATGGACATCCATACAACCGAATATCCATCCATTCGATGCCAGGATTTTCCCATTGCCTGGCAGGATTGCGGACCCGTTGCATCCCTGGAAATTCCGGAGGTTTCCCTGACCCATGCTGTCATGATCCGTCAGCAAAAGGCCGCATTTCTGACCCACAATTACACCAGTTTCCTGATGCAAGACGACAGGGGCTCCAATTTCCTGGCCCTGTACCACCTGTCGCCAAAAACCATCCAACAGTTGAAATCCACGGTTATTGGGGTTCAGCCGGAAAAGGCCG
>DFZE01000009.1:12995-75916 GCA_002382065.1 Desulfobacteraceae bacterium UBA4064 | reverse complement strand
CGTTGTCAGCGAAATTATCGAATAACAGGAATGTTTAACCATGATAATGAACAGCAAAATTCGAATCAGACTTAAAGCCTACGATCACAAACTCCTGGATCAGTCCGCGGTGGATATTGTAGATACCGCCAACAAAACTGGTGCAAAAGTTGTTGGCCCCATACCCTTGCCGACAGTGATTAATAAATATTGTGTACTTCGGTCGCCACATGTGGATAAAAAGTCCAGAGAACAGTTTGAAATGCGAACTCACAAACGATTGTTGGACATACTTGATCCAACGCAGCAAACCGTCGATGCATTGATGAAACTGGATTTGTCCCCAGGCGTCGATGTGGAAATTAAACTGTAGCAGAGGAAGTGGACACACCATGTGCAACGGATTGATAGGAAAAAAATTGGGAATGATCGGTATGTTTTCTCCCGAAGGGCGGCAAATTCCGGTCACAGTTGTTCAAGTTGGCCCATGCACGGTCACGCAGATCAAAACTACCGAAACTGATGGATATAATGCTCTTCAACTCGGTTTTGGATTGCGGAAACAGACTCGGGTTACAAAAGCCGTACTCGGTCATTTTAAAAAAGCGGGCGATCAGATATTTTCAGTTCTGAAGGAAGTCGCAGTCGAAAATCCGCTTGATTACACGATTGGACAATCAATCGGTATAGAAATATTTACTGTCGGTGACAGAATTGATGTGTCCGGAGTCAGTAAAGGGAAGGGCTTTTCAGGCGTTATCAAACGGCATGGCTTTCATGGCGGTCGTTCGACGCATGGAAGTCAGTGCCACCGAATTCCCGGTTCCATAGGTGCCAGTGCGTGGCCGTCGCGGGTCGTCAAGGGAAAAAAAATGCCGGGCCAGTTTGGAAATCAAAAGAAGACTGTCAAAAATCTACAAATCATGGATGTACGCGCAGAGGACAACGTGCTTCTCATTAAAGGGGCAATACCTGGTTTTAAATCTGCAATTGTGAATATACGAAAAACCAATAAAATGCCAGGCAATATAAAAGCCATTTAAGAATTCCCTTGGGGATTCGATTACCAAGTGTGGGATGGGAGAGGGTATGGCAGTCGTAGATGTTTTCAACACACAGGCAGAAAAAGTTTCACAGATTGAGCTGAGAGATGAAATATTCAATATTCCAGTGAAATCGTGTGTGTTACATTCTGTAGTTACCATGCAACTGGCAAATCGCAGGGCTGGAAACGCATCAGTGAAAAATCGATCTGACGTTAAAGGCAGCACCAGAAAACTGTTCAAACAAAAAGGAACAGGCAGGGCGAGACGGGGAGATATTAAAAGCCCGGTTTTAAGGGGAGGCGGCGTTGTTTTCGGACCGAAGCCACGGTCATATGGTTTCAGCATTCCCAAAAAAGTGAGACGACTTGCCCTGCGGATGGCACTCAGCAGCAAATTTCAGAGCGACCGCCTGATGATTATTAACCAGATTGAGTTGAATCAGATAAAAACAAAGCAGGTCGTTGAGATTCTTCAAGTTCTGAAAATGGATCAGACGCTCATCATCACCGACTGTTCAATGCCTGAACTGGAGTTATCCTCACGGAATTTACCGAATGTAAAGATACTTCACACAGATGGCCTGAATGTGTATGATATTCTGAAATACAACAATCTTCTGGTTCTTGAGCCATCCATTCCGGCAATTCAGGGGAGGCTGCTGAAATGAATCCATATGAGCTGATCAGAAGACCGGTGATTTCTGAAAAAACCACCATTCAAAAAGAAATGGCCAATCAAATATCCTTTGAAGTTGATAAAAAAGCCAACCGGGTCGAAATCCTGATGGCAGTAGAAACCCTTTTCAAGGTCAAGGTGGAATCGGTCAATACGCTTCATGTAAAAGGAAAAGTTAAGCGCAGAGGCCGTATTGTCGGTAAACGCAAAGACTGGAAAAAAGCCGTCGTAAAATTGGCTCCTGGTGAGCGAATTGATTTTTTTGAAGGAATATAAATTACCGAGGGTGTAAGATATGTCAGTTAAAAATGTTAAACCAACATCTCCGGGACGCCGCGCACAAATGTATCCGGTAAATGAGGAGTTGAGTGAGACAAAGCCCGTAAAAACGCTGATGAGAGTCAATAAAAAAACGGGTGGCAGGAATTCATATGGCCGAATCACCCTCCGATTCCGCGGGGGGGGTGCGAAACAGCAATATCGAATTATCGATTTCAAGCGGAACAAGACGGGTATACCGGCAAAGGTTGCCAGTATTGAATACGACCCCAATCGCACTGCCAGAATAGCACTTTTAAAATATGCCGATGGTGAAAAGCGGTATATTTTGGCTCCAGTCAACATGGCTGTCGGTGACACGATCATGTCGGGTCCGGAAGCTGATATCAAACCTGGAAATGCTCTGCCCCTCAGCAACATTCCTTTGGGCACACAGATCCACAATATTGAAATCAGACAGGGAAAAGGTGGGCAGATCGTCCGAAGTGCCGGTGGATTTGCGCAACTTATGGCCAAAGAAGATCGCTACGCACTTGTTAAACTGCCTTCAACAGAAGTCCGGATGGTTTTATTGACCTGCTATGCAACTGTCGGACAGTTGGGAAACGTCACCCATGAAAATGTATCTCTCGGAAAGGCCGGCAGGAAAAGATGGTTGGGTAAACGACCCAGAGTCAGAGGTGTGGCAATGAATCCGGTTGATCACCCCATGGGCGGTGGAGAAGGCCGGTCATCTGGTGGCAGGCATCCCTGTTCACCATGGGGCACCCCGTCAAAAGGCTACAAGACACGCAATAACAAGCGTACGGAAAAATATATTGTCAAGAGAAGGGGATCAAAATAAATAAGTGTCTGCCAAGTGATTGGGAGATTTTGATCAGGAGAAGTTATGCCACGTTCGCTAAAAAAAGGTCCGTTCATTGACCCCAGGCTACTGGAAAAGGTTGAAAACACGCAGGAAACCCGGAGTAACAAGGTGCTGAAGACATGGTCACGTCGATCCACCATCATTCCGGAAATGGTTGGAATCACGCTTGCCGTGCATAATGGTAAAAAATTTATACCGGTGTTTGTCACAGAAGATATGGTGGGTCACAAGCTTGGAGAATTTTCACCAACACGGACCTATTATGGCCACTCTGGCGATAAAAAAACCAAGGTCAAGAAGTAAACCGGAGAATACCAATGACGGATATACAGATTAAAGCTTTGTTACGATACGTTCGAATTTCTCCTCAAAAGGTTCATATAATTATCGATGCGGTCAAAGGTAAGCCAGTCGAGAATGCATTGAACATTTTGAACTTTATGCCTCAAAAGGCGTCATTCATACTGAAAAAAATTATCAAATCTGCAGTTGCCAATGCACAGCAGCAGTCAAATATTGATGTTGACAGACTGGTAGTCCGTAATGTTGTCGCTGACCAGGGACCCTCCCTTAAACGTTTCAGCGCAAGGGCCCGAGGGCGAGGTACCCGAATTCTGAAAAAAACATCGCATATCACAGTAATTTTGGCTGAGAAAAATTCTTAAAAGGAGGAATGAGCTTGGGTCAGAAAGTCAATCCAATCGGATTAAGGCTGGGTATCGTTAAAACATGGGAATCTCGATGGTATGCCGGAAAACAGTATTCCAACTATATTCTTGAAGATCATAAACTGCGAAAATTTCTCAAAAAGAAACTGGTACATGCCGGGGTTTCCAAAATAGAAATTGAGCGCTCATCAAAAAGAATTCGACTTCGGATTTTTGCAGCCAGGCCCGGTATCATCATCGGGAAAAAAGGCGCAGAAATATCTCAGTTGAAACAGGATGTTGAGAAACTGATTTCCCAGGAAGCCATCATCGATATTCAGGAAATTCGTAAACCCGAAATGGATGCCCAGCTTGTTGCAGAAAACGTGGCTCAGCAGATTGTCAGGCGTGTTGCATTTCGTCGAGCGATGAAACGGGGAATTACTTCGGCCATGCGATTTGGAGCAGAAGGGGTAAAGATCATCTGCGCCGGTCGTCTGGGCGGGGCCGAAATGGCCAGAACAGAAATGTATCGGGAAGGAAGAGTGCCACTTCATACCCTTAGGGCGGATATCGATTACGGATTTGCCGAGGCCAACACCACCTATGGTATCGTTGGCATAAAGGTTTTTATATTCAAAGGCGAGATTTTGAAAAAAGATCTTGTCGAGCCCGGCAAATAGCAGACAGGAGAAGGAATAATGCTGAGTCCTAAAAAAGTAAAATTCCGAAAACAGCAACGTGGAAGAATGCGGGGATTGTCTAAAGGCGCTACCCAGCTCAACTATGGCGATTTCGGATTGCAGGTTCTGGAATGCGGCGCCATCAGTTCGAAGCAGATTGAGGCTGCCCGTATTGCAATGACCCGTCATGTGAAACGTGGCGGAAAGCTTTGGATAAGAATATTTCCCGACAAGCCGTTTACAAAAAAACCGGCTGAAGTCAGAATGGGAAAGGGTAAAGGAGCACCGGAAGGATGGGTTGCCATCGTGAAACCGGGAAGAATTCTTTATGAGATGGAAGGCATTCCCCGAGAACTGGCCGCAGAAGCACTCAGGCTCGCTTCCAGCAAGCTGCCTTTGAAAACCCGGTTTGTTGAGAGGAGTGAAATGATATGAAGGCCAGCGAAATTCGAAAAATGACCTCTGAAGAGATGGTGCAAAAAGTGGAGAATCTGAAACAGGAAATATTCAATCTCCGGTTTCAGAAAGAGGCGGGACAAATTGAGAACCCGAATAAAATCCGTGTTCTTAAAAAAGACATATCCCGCTGTATGACCATCATTCAGGAAATGAAATAATTCGCATAATGCCATTACAAAGAGTAGCCGCTGCCATGAAACCACGAGGTATGAGAAGACAGATGAACGGAACGGTTGTCAGTGACAAAATGGATAAAACCATTATCGTTCTGGTAGAAAGACTCGTTAAACATTCAGAATATCATAAATATGTCAAACGGCGGGCGCGTTTTGTCGCCCATGATGAAAACAATCTGTGCCGTATGGGTGATCGGGTTCTGATTACAGAGTCAAGACCCCTCAGTCGGACAAAAAGATGGCGGCTCAGTAAAATCATTGAAAAAGCCATTTGATATTCAGGGGATAAACTACTATGATCCAAGCTGAAACCCGGTTGACCGTAGCGGATAATTCCGGTGCAAAAACGGTTCACTGCTTAAAAGTTTTAGGCGGTTCCAGACGACGGTATGCCAGAGTTGGAGATATCATCGTTGTCTCGGTTAAAGAGGCAATACCAAATGCCAAGGTTAAAAAAGGCGATGTTCTCAAGGCTGTTGTTGTTCGTACAAAAAAAGAAATCAAAAGACCGGATGGAACCTATATTCGATTTGATGACAATTCCGCTGTCCTGATAAATGCCAGCCAGGATCCTATTGGAACCCGTATTTTTGGTCCGGTTGCCAGGGAACTACGCTCCAGAAAATTTATGAAAATTATTTCACTTGCTCCAGAAGTGCTATAGTGATTTCCGTCTGATGGAGAAGATGCTTATGACAAAACATTCATGTCACCTCAAAAAGGACGACAAGGTTAAGGTAATTACCGGCAAAGACAAGGGTAAAATCGGTAAGATACTTAAAATAAACAGCAAAAAAGGCTCTGTTTTGGTTGAACACGCCAATGTTATTAAAAAGCATACCAAAAAAGATGCCAAAAACAGGCAGGGCGGAATCGTTGAAACAGAAGCCCCAATTAACTGGTCCAATGTCATGATGATGTGTAATCGATGCATGTCTCCTGTACGGATTAAAATTGCCCTGCTTGATGGCGGAAAAAAAGTCAGAGTCTGTCGCAAATGCAGTGAGCAAATTGATAAATAGGAACAGACAGCAGAGGTTAAGTATGTCACAACTCAAGGTATTTTATGATGAACAGGTGGCGCCGCAACTCCTCAAGGAATTTGCATACCAGAATTGTATGCAGGCGCCCCGAATTGAAAAAATTGTGCTGAATATGGGTCTCGGAGATGCCATTCAGAACATTAAGATTCTTGACTCGGCTGTTCTGGAACTTGCCAGCATTAGCGGACAAAAACCAGTCATTACAAAGTCAAAAAAAGCAATTGCTGCATTCAAGCTTCGCGAAAACATGCCGATTGGATGCATGGTTACCCTTCGTCGAAACAGAATGTATGATTTTTTCAGCCGACTGGTGGGTGTCGCTCTGCCGCGTGTCAGGGATTTCAAGGGTGTGTCGGGTAAAGCGTTTGATGGAAGAGGCAATTATACGCTGGGTATCAAGGAGCATATTATTTTCCCGGAAATTAATTTTGATGCCATTGATTCATCCAAAGGCCTGAACATTACTATCGTTACCTCTGCAAAAACGGATAAAGAGGGCAAGGAACTGCTTCGGCTCATGGGAATGCCTTTCAGAAATTAACGCTTAACACCATTTTAAATGAATTTATGGAATTCATAAGGAGGATGAGTTGGCAAAAAAGGCGCTTATGAATAAGGCGGTTGCAAAACCCAAATTTGCTGTCAGACATTACAACCGTTGTCCCATGTGCGGTAGACCTAGAGGATTCATTCGGAAATTTGGAATTTGTCGTATCTGTTTTCGGTCACTCGCATTGAGAGGCAGTCTTCCCGGTGTTACAAAATCCAGTTGGTAGAAGGTCGGTATTGGTATCGACTTTATTTTAAGAACTGATTGATATACGGAGTATGCAATGGCTATAAGTGATCCAATTGCCGATATGATGACCCGGATCCGGAATGCATCCAAAGCCAAATTTTCCAGCGTTGATATACCTGGATCCAGGCTTAAACTGGAAATTGCGCGGGTCATGAAGGCCGAAGGTTATATCAGAAACTATAAATTTGTTAAAGATAACAAGCAGGGAATTCTACGGGTTTATCTGAAATATGGACTCAATCATATGGGTGCTATTATGGGAATCGACCGTATCAGTAAGCCCAGTCGGCGTGTCTATAATAAAGGAAGGGAAATTAAACCTGTTTTGAACGGACTGGGTATTTCCATTCTAACGACTTCAAAGGGTTTACTGACTGATAAACAGGCCAAGACCGAAAATATCGGTGGAGAACTTCTCTGTAAAATCTGGTAAGTTGAGAGGTAATGAAATGTCTCGAGTAGGAAAAAAGCCCATTCCGATTCCAAAACGGGTAGAATTGACCTGTGATGAAAGTCGCGTTACGGTAAAAGGGGAAAAAGGGTCTTTGAGTATGAGTGTCCATCCTTTTGTTGATATTCATCTTGAAAATGAAACGGCTCACGTCAAACTGAAACCTGGAAAAGATAAGGAAACTGCTCTGCAAGGCCTGACCCGTGCCTTGCTGGCCAATATGGTGACTGGCGTAAGCATCGGATTTCAAAGAAATCTTGAGATTGTTGGAATTGGATACCGGGCGTCCTTGTCAGAGAATGTTCTGGCCCTCTCGATTGGATATTCTCATCCAATAAATTTTGTATTGCCTGATGGCATCTCGGCTACCGTTGACAAGAATAATCTTATTGTCTTAACCGGTATCGACAAAGAGAAACTCGGCCATACTGCAGCCACTTTAAAGAGATTGAGACCCCCTGAGCCTTATAAAGGCAAGGGAATCCGGTACTCAGGTGAAAAGATACTGAAAAAGGCCGGTAAGACCGGAACCAAATAGGCGTGTTCCGGTTTGTTATTCCCAGATACCGGAAATTTCCTTATCCTGTTTGTATTCACCCGTATTCTCTCTGATCTTAATCGGTAATCATTCTCCTGTTTGTTCCATATCAATGAATGCCAATTACGATATTTTCTCCGGATGGATATATACGAATTCTGAAAATCCAATACACCTGTGAAGAAAGTAATCGAATACAAGGACATTGAAGATGAGATCGACCAATACAAAATTGTGTGCAAGAATAAAACGCAAAAAACGTATCCGAAAAACATTAGTTGGTACGCCTGAAAGACCGCGGCTTTGTGTTTCTCGGAGTTCAAATGAGATCTATGCGCAAATAATTGATGACTCCACCGGACGGACCCTGGTATCTGCGTCATCTATCGAACCAGAAATCAGAACCCAAAAAAATTCCAGGAATAAGGTCCAGGTTGCCGTATTCATCGGAAAACGTATTGCTGAAAAAGCGATTCAGGCAGGGATAAAAAAGGTGGTTTTTGACCGGAATGGTTTCCTGTATCACGGGCGCATAAAGGCTTTGAGTGACGGCGCACGTGAAATTGGACTTGATTTTTAGACAAGGAGGAATACCGTTGTTAAAGCAAGAAACTGTAGATAGCCAGTTCATTGATAAGGTCGTCCACCTGAATCGGGTTGCAAAGGTCGTTAAGGGTGGTCGAAGGTTTAGTTTCAGCGCTATCGTTGTTGTGGGAGATGGAGAGGGTAGCGTCGGTTACGGTCTTGGAAAAGCAGGTGAGGTTCCAGAAGCAATTCGAAAAGGTGTTGAACAGGCAAAGAAAAATATCGTAAAAATTCCTTTGGAAGAAGGAACGATACCTTATGAAATAATTGGAAAGTATGGGGCCGGAAAGGTTTTGTTGAAACCTGCCTCTGAAGGTACGGGGTTGATTGCCGGCGGTGCCGTACGCGCCATACTTGAAGCATGTGGTGTTCAAAATATTCTGACAAAGTGCATGGGATCACATAATCCCCACAATGTCGTCAAAGCAACAATTGATGGGTTGCAACGGTTACAGAGTCGGGAACAAATTGCTGAAAGACGTGGAAAACGGATTGAAGAGCTGTAACACAGGGAGACATCATGGCTGAAACCATTAAAGTAACATTAATAAAAAGTATGATTGGAAGGCCAGAAAAACATCGTAAAATTCTGAGGAGTCTGGGCCTTACCAAAATTAGCCGTTCCAGAATATTTCAGAATTCATCTTCAATCCGGGGTCAAATCTTCAAGATTTCCCATCTTGTTACTACCGAGGAGAAGTAAATGAAACTCAGTGAGCTCAAGCCTGCAGACGGAGCGCGTAAAAACAGAAAACGTGTTGGCAGAGGCGAATCGTCCGGATTGGGAAAAACTTCGGGTAAGGGTGCCAAAGGACAAAACGCCCGATCGGGTGGAGGTGTGAGACCCGGGTTTGAAGGCGGTCAAATGCCGATTCACAGGCGGTTGCCCAAGCGGGGATTTGTATCGATATTCAAAAAGAAAATTGCCACGATCAACCTGACTGATTTAATGAAATATGAGGCTGGCAGTATCGTTGACGAATACAGTCTTAGAAATGTCGGCCTGATCAAGGGACAGTTTGACGAAATCAAACTACTCGGCAACGGAGATGTCGGTATCCCACTAACCATAAGATTGAAACATTTCAGCGCTGGAGCCAAAGCAAAAATCGAAGCTGCTGGCGGAAAAATTGTGGAATCTGGCGAACCTGTAGAGGCATCTGAATGATTGGAAGCGGATTTCAAAATATCTTTCGAATTCCCGAGCTCAAAAAGCGGATACTGTTTTCTCTGGCATTGTTGATTGTTTACCGGATAGGTGTACATATTCCGGTTCCCGGAATTGACGCACTTGCGCTGGCCAGTTTTTTTGCCAGGGCCAAGGGAACGCTGCTTGGCCTTTTTGACATGTTCTCAGGGGGCGCGTTCGAGCGTTTGTCGGTATTTGCCCTCGGCATCATGCCCTATATCAGTTCTTCAATAATTCTTCAGTTATTGACCGTCGTCGTGCCGCACCTGGAAAGACTGTCCAAAGAAGGCGAGCAGGGCAGAAAGAAAATTACACAATATACGCGGTATGGAACCATTGTACTCAGTATCATACAAGGTTTCGGGATCAGCATCGGACTGGAAAGCATGAGTGCTCCGGGCGGTGCACCGGTTGTACTGCTGCCTGGGTGGGGCTTTCGGATTCTGACTGTTATAACACTGACCGCTGGAACTGCCTTTATCATGTGGCTGGGAGAACAGATCACCGAAAGAGGGATTGGAAATGGAATTTCTCTGATCATATTCTCAGGCATTGTTGTCCAAATGCCCAATGCGATTAGCAATACATTTCAACTGGTCTCGACCGGTGAAATGAGTATTTTTACGGTAATCCTCATGCTGGTGTTGATGGTAGTGGTTGTCGGTGTCATCATCTTTGTCGAACAGGGTCAACGCAGGATTCCGGTTCAATATGCCAAACGGGTAGTTGGTAGACGGCTGTATGGTGGACAAAGCACCCATCTACCTCTAAAAATCAACACGTCTGGCGTCATTCCGCCAATCTTTGCCTCTTCTATCATTATGTTCCCGGCAACAATTGCCAGTTTTATTACCGTGCCATGGGTGAAACAAATTGCAGACTCGATCATGCCGGGAAAATTTTTATATGAACTGTTATTTGTCGGTTTCATCTTCTTTTTCTGCTATTTTTATACCGCGGTGACATTTAATCCGGTAGATGTGGCAGAAAATATGAAAAAACATGGTGGATTCATTCCCGGCATAAGACCTGGAAAACGCACTTCCGACTATATTGATCGGGTCTTGACCCGTATTACACTCGGTGGCGCCTTTTATGTTTCATGCGTGTGTGTTTTGCCTTCGATTCTGATTGCCAAGTTTAATGTTCCTTTCTATTTTGGCGGTACTGCATTATTGATTGTTGTGGGTGTTGCGGTTGACACCATGGCTCAGATGGAGTCTCATATTATCAGTCGTAATTATGAGGGTTTTCTGAAAAAGGGCCAGGGAAAGATCAAAGGACGATCCTAATTTGGCTGTGTATCTGTCCGGGCAATCAGTTTGGAAGGGACGAAATATCATTGAAAACGATTTTTTGTTCGACTGTTATGCCCCTTACTGGTAATATATTTTAATAATTACCTGCGTCAATATGGATCGTTAGTTATTGGAGACATGTTTTATGCCAAAGGAAGAGGCAATCAAAGTTGAGGGAAAAGTTCTTGAAACGCTTCCCAACGCCATGTTTAAAGTTGAGCTGGACAACAGGCACCAAATATTGGCTCATATTTCTGGTAAAATGCGAATGCATTTCATTAAAATATTGCCGGGTGACAAGGTAACTGTTGAACTTTCTCCCTATGATTTAACCCGGGGAAGAATTACATACCGGTCAAAATAGTCAGATTCCATTTAATTGACAATCACTGGTACGGTTTGGATGTAACTTTTGAACATGCGATGTTGGTTTACATTATCAACCGTTTCCGACTCTGATCGATTGTTTTTATCGGAATCAGATGTGTGACCTGAGTAAGGAGATCAATATGAAAGTCAGGGCATCTGTCAAAAAAATCTGCACCAAATGTAAAATTGTACGCCGAAAAGGTGTGCTACGAGTGATTTGCGAAAATCGGCGTCATAAACAAAGGCAAGGATGAGGAGGATAAGCGTTGGCTAGAATTGCTGGGGTGGATTTACCGAAGCGGAAGCGGGTTGAGGTGGGATTGACCTATATTTATGGTATTGGTTTTCCGACATCAAAAAAGATTCTTGATCAATTGAAGATCGACCCAAACAAACGAGTCGAACAACTCACCGAAACTGAAGTCAATGACATCCGTAAAGTGATCGATAGTGAGGTCAAGGTTGAAGGCGAGCTTCGCAGTCAGATTACCATCAGTATCAAACGGCTGATGGATTTGGGTTGTTATAGAGGTCTTAGACACAGAAAATCTTTGCCGGTTCATGGGCAACGGACAAAAACGAATGCCAGAACTCGAAAAGGACCTAGACGGGCTGCGGTCAAGAAAAAGGCAGCTACTAAAAAATAGTCGTATCTGAAGGAGACAAGGGCGCAATAAATGGCTAAAAGAACCCGCACCAAAAAAAAAGAAAAAAAGAACATTCCAAACGGAGTCGTTCATATTCAGTCAACATTCAACAACACAATAATCAGCATTACTGATACAGCAGGGAATGTAGTATCATGGTCGAGTGCCGGTATCCAGGGTTTTAAGGGTTCCCGGAAAAGCACGCCGTTCGCTGCGCAACTGACTGCAGAGGATGCTGTAAAAAAAGCCCAGGAATATGGCATGAAAAATGTGGAAGTGTTTGTCAAGGGACCTGGCGCAGGGCGCGAATCTGCACTTCGATCGTTACAGGCAGCAGGCTTTTCAATTCATTCCATTAAAGACGTTACGCCAATTCCTCACAATGGTTGCCGTCCGCCGAAACGTCGACGCGTGTGATCCGCATTTATATTTTGGGTTTTTGACTGCCATCGAGGATAAAGGAGGAAGATTTGTCAAGATATACAGGTTCTGTTTGCAGGCTTTGCCGGCGTGAAAATCAAAAGCTTTTTTTAAAAGGCGATCGATGTTATTCGGATAAATGCGCGTACGATCGAAGAGGATTTCCTCCTGGGCAGCATGGGCAAAGGCGCGGCAGAAAAACATCGGATTATGGAATTCAGCTTCGGGAAAAGCAAAAGGTCAAGCGACTTTACGGTCTATCGGAAAAACAGTTCAGGCTTTTTTTCCATCGCTCTGAAAGTCAAAAAGGGATTACGGGTACAAACCTTCTGATGATGTTGGAAAGACGGCTTGACAATGTCGTGTATCGACTGGGATTTGCCAATTCCAGGACGCAGGGTAGGCATTTCGTCAGGCATTGTCATTTTACTGTAAATGGCAAGTCTGTGGATATTCCATCCTTCATTGTCAAACCTGGCGACATGATTGAACTGAAGGAAGCAAGCAAGGCTGTCAAGGTTATTCTTGATTCTACAGAGGCTGTTGTCAGACGTGGCATTCCTCAGTGGCTTGAGCTGAAAAAAGACACACTATCTGGAGTTGTGAAATCAATGCCTTCCAGAGATGATATAACCATGCCGATTATGGAACAGTTAATAGTAGAGCTGTACTCTAAGTAAAATATGGGGGCCGTTGTTGGCAGTGGAAAACTGGCAAATTTCATCCATCTCAGCCTTGACAGATTTCACCAATCTGCTTTTCGCCTTTATGAACCAAAGACGGTTGGAATCCCCTGAAAGGAGTTTAAAGTATCATAATGGCATCCAATGAACTGATGTGTATTAACTGGCTGAATATGATTCGGCCTGACAAGGTTGAGGTCACAAGTACATCTGATTATGGGAAGTTCGTATGTGAACCGCTTGAAAGGGGTTTTGGAACGACTTTGGGAAACGCTCTCAGGCGGATCATGCTTTCCTCTCTGCATGGCGCTGCAATTGTTGGTGTCAAGTTCGATGAGGTCATGCATGAATTCAGTGCTATATCTGGAGTTGTTGAAGACGTATCCGAGATTATTTTGAATCTGAAAGAAGTACGGTTTCGTGTTTCAGACCCGGAACCCAAAACCTTGTATATACGGGCTGCCGGCGAGGGTTCCTTAACTGCCGGTGATATTATCAGCGAAGACAATCGATGTGAAATACTCAACCCGGACCTGCATATTGCGTCGCTGAACAATAATGCCAAACTCAATATGACGCTGCATGTAATTGTCGGCAAAGGCTATTCCCTCTCCGAAAATAACAAAAATGATGATTGGCCGGTGGAAACCATTCCAATCGATGCCATTTTTTCTCCTATTAAAAGGGTTGTTTACATTGTTGGCACCGCCCGGGTCGGTCAAAAAACAGATTATGACAAACTGAGTCTTGAGGTATGGACAGACGGAAGTATTACGCCCGAAGATGCCGTAGCCTACTCTGCCAAGATCATGAAAGAGCAACTGTCCATTTTTGTCAATTTTGATGAACACGCCCTGCCGCTGTTGGAGAAAGATTTTGATGATTCCCCAAAAAATCAGTTCAATGACAATCTTTTTCGATCAGTAGAAGAACTTGAACTGTCTGTCCGGAGTGCGAACTGCCTTAAAAATGCTGATATTTATAAAATATATCAGTTGGTTAGCAAAACCGAAGCGGAAATGTTGAAAACCAAAAATTTTGGCAGAAAATCCCTGAATGAAATTAAAGAAGTCCTTATCGGAATGGGTCTATCTCTTGGAATGAAACTGGACGGATTTGTCCCACCAGAAGAAGACCTCTCAGAAGGAGTATAAAATCCCATGAGACATGGAAATACCGGCGTTAAACTTGGACGCACAAGTAGCCACAGAAAAGCACTGTTTCGGAATTTGGTAACATCGCTCTTCAAATATGACCGCATTAAAACCACGGATGTCAAAGCCAAGGAAATCCGTAAATGGGCCGATGACATGATTACGCTTGCCAAACGCGGAGACCTGCATGCCAGACGCCAGGCGCTTGCCGTAATGACCGAGAAAGATGTTGTTTACAAGCTTTTCAATGAAGCAAGCAACCGTTATGGTGAAATTCATGGCGGATATACCCGAATTGTAAAAGTTGGTCACAGACCCGGGGATGCTGCACCTGTTTCTGTTATCGAACTGGTAGGAATTGAAAAAAGCCTTCCGTTTGAGCCCAGAAAAAAGAAATCGACCGGATACAGGCCATCAAAAAATAAAAGTGTTAAATCCTCTGATACCACAAAACCGGATGTTACGGAAAAGACGGTTACCGGCACAACATCAGATTCCAAGGCAGAAGGCGTATCTGAAGACACCAAA
This sequence comes from Desulfobacteraceae bacterium UBA4064, assembly GCA_002382065.1. Lineage (GTDB taxonomy): Bacteria > Desulfobacterota > Desulfobacteria > Desulfobacterales > Desulfatirhabdiaceae > UBA4064. The sequence continues at coordinate 61,400 of DFZE01000009.1, read as the reverse complement.
TCCTGAACATATTGTTTCTGCTCACCCCTGAATAATATAAAAAGCCCATTCTGATACAGAACGGGCTTTTTTTTTGAATTCGGCTGATTGCCTGAATGATGGGTGATTGAATCTTTTCAAGAACTCGATATATAGCTTTCAAGATAAAGATTTTTGGTGCGTTATCGGTCGGGGATGGCCGAAAATGACCTATCCCCTCCCTGCTGCCTTCACAAAATCAGTATCTAAAAAGCAATCGCTTAAAAAAATAGTGCTTTTTAATTAGCGATCAAATTGACATGGTTTCGCTTTTAAGATAATGATTTATCGAAGCAGCCAGAAAATGAATTGCATTTATCTCATACGCCACCGGGTGATAAAGGATTTAACTCTTTTCTGATTAAGTATGTTGTGGCAAAACACCATCAACCAATTCGGAGGTATCGTCGTGCCAGAATCCAAACTTTACCCGCTTTCAAAGGCTGTAGCAAAATGGATTCCTGATGGCGCATCTGTTGTATCCTGTACGGCTCTGGAAACATGTATTCCTTTTGCCGCCGGTCATGAAATTATCCGTCAGAAAAAAAAGGACCTGACGCTGATCGGCCCGATATCCGATATCCTTTTTGATCAGCTTGTCGGAGCAGAATGTGTCAAAATGATTCAGGCTGCCTGGGTCGGAAACGTTATCACCGGGTTGGGGTACAATTATCAGAAGGCAGTAGAAAATCGACGAATCGTTGTTGAACATCATTCCAATTTTACCATATCCCTTGCTCTAAAAGCCGCATCCATGGGCGTTCCCTTTCTACCCACCCGAACAGGCCTGGGAAGTGATCTGTTCCACTTCAACCCGGGTTTGAAAACTGTCACATGCCCGTTTACGGGCCATACCCTGGCGGCTGTTGCGGCAATAACGCCTGATGTGGCTCTTATCCATGTTCAACGGGCGGATGCCATGGGGAATGCCCATCTCTGGGGGAGTCTTGGAATTACGCGCGAAGCCTGTCTGGCCAGCCGTATCGTCATTCTGACAGCGGAGGAAATCGTACAAACCGAGATTATCCTGACGGACCCCAATCGCGTCATTTTTCCAGGATTTCTGGTTACTGCGGTGTGCCATGCACCATGGGGCGCATATCCCTCCCCTGTGCCCGGGTATTATAATCGGGACCACGATTATTTCCTGGAATATCAGCAGAGCAGCAAGTCTCCCGAAAATTTTCATAAATGGCTTTTGCGTCATGTGATGAAGGTTTCGGACAGGGAAAAATTTATGGAACAGATTGTGGGAAATTCAAAAATGGCTGATTTGACAATCAAAAAACCTTCTTTTACAGAACCGGTGAATTATGGATACTGACACCCGGGAATATAATTTTGCCCAGTTGATGGTGGCGGCTGCGGCACGCGAAATTCAGAATGGCGAGATCATTTTTGTAGGCATGCGCCTTCCGCTTTTGGGCTTTCTGCTGGCAAAAAGCCTTCATGCGCCCGATGCCGTTGGCATCTATGAACTTGGAATCGTCCGGGATCGGGTCGCCCCCGTGCCCATTCTGACGATGGGCGATTTGCCCAATCTGTATCAGGCCGCGTGGCTGGCCGATACGGCAGATGCCATGTCCTTGCTGCAGCAGGGACGTGTGGATGTCAGCTTTTTGGGCGGTGCTCAGGTCGATCGCTTTGGTAACCTGAATACAACACTGATCGGCGACTGGAATGGTTCCATTTCCAGCCTCCCGGGGAGTGGTGGGGCCTGTGATCTGGCCAGTCTGGCGCAACGTCATATCCTGGTAATGGCGCATGAAGAACGCCGGTTTGTCGAGCGTGTCGATTATATCACCTCTCCGGGATATGGAGATGGACCGGGATGGCGTCAACGGGTTGGTCTGCCACGTGGCGGGCCTTCCACAGTCATTACCACGCTTGGGATTTTTCATTTCGATCCGGTTGACTGTCAAATGGTCCTGACATCCGTTCATCCCGGGGTAACTGTGAAAATGGTTCAGGACCATACCGGTTGGCCGCTCAAGATTGCCAATCCGGTTCAGATAACCCCTCCTCCCACCTTATCAGAGCTTGACATGCTCGCACAGTTCGATCCCAAGGGATTCTGGACAGGAGGACCGGCACGATGATATCACAGCATCGGAATTCCGCCGGGTTCTACCGGTGGCTTATTTTCTGGATATTGGCCTTGGGATATATTCTGGTGTATTTTCACCGGTTGTGTCCGGCGGTTATGGCGGTTGACATGATGGCCGATCTGAAAACAGGCGGTGCCCTGACCGGATTTTTGGCCTCGGCCTATTTCTACCCGTACGCCATGATGCAACTCCCGGCCGGACTGCTGTCCGATTCGTGGGGCCCCCGGAACACAATTACCGTATTTTTTTTGTTGCTTGCGTGGGGTCCATCATTCTGGGATTGGCCACCTCTGCCGGGATGGCGATCTTTGGCCGCGCATTGGTCGGGCTTGGGGTGGCCATGCTGTTTGTTCCAACGCTAAAAATATTGTCGGCATGGTTCGTCCCAAAAGAATTTGCCCAAATGACCGGCATTCTGATGGCGATGGGTGGCATCGGCTCATTAAGCGCCGCATCTCCTCTGGTATGGCTGAATTCGGTTATCGGCTGGCGTTACTCGTTTATCTGGGTTGGTGTCGCGACGTGCATCTTGGGGATCATGGTCTGGATCTGGGTTCGGGATACCCCGTCCAAAAAAGGATGGCCGGATATCGTTCACCCATTATCATCATCCAATCAACCCATATCGCTGATGACAGGCCTGAAAACAGTTATTTCCTCCACTTTTTTCTGGCCGGTTGCCATATGGTTTTTCTTTACCTGTGGTATTTTTTTTACGGTCGGGGGGCTTTGGGGCGGACCATTTTTGACCCATGTATATGGCATGAACCGGTTTGAATCCGGACGAATTCTCTCCATGCCGGCCATTGGCATGATCGTCGGCAGTCCCCTCCTCAGCTACCTTTCCACGCATGTGGTCAAGGGAAGAAAGCCGGTTTTCATTGTGTCTGCAATCATGATGATTGGGATAACCGGAATACTGACCGTATTTATTGATCAATTGCCAAAAATCAGTCTATATTTGATTTTTTGGGTATCGGAATTTTTTCCAGCGCAATCGTTGTCATTGGCTTTATCACCGCCAAGGAATTGTTTCCGGTTCAAATTGCCGGTACAGCCACAGGTCTGGTCAATCTGTTCCCTTTTGCCGGAGGCGCCATTATGCAGCCGTTTACCGGCTATCTGCTGGAAAGACAGGGACGTATTGCCGATGCATTTACGGTTTCCGGATATCGGAGTCTGTTTGCATTCATGCTGATTTCAGCCGTCATAGCGTTTTTGGCCTGCCTGAAAATGAAAGAATCTTTCAAACATCATTGACGTCACACTGAATTTTTTTCTTCTTTCCCATCATAAAAACCATACTCGTTTATGCTGCTGATAATTAACTGTTACTTTTGATCCATAATTGTTTTTTGATGATTTGTACCGCGTAGAACAATGATTCAACCCCTGTTTTTTCCTTGACAAATTTCCTGATAGCTGAAATATAGCTTATAAATATTGTTTGGCAAATGAATAATGTTTAGTAATTATAATCAAACCTACAATGTTAGAGGAGGTTATCATGAAGAGGAAACAGTTGTCTGTGGTCGTGGTACTGGTGGCAGCATCCATTTTTCTGCTTGCGGGTGTCATTTCTGCGGCCGGGCCGTCGCTGGATGCATGGAAACCCGCATTTGATCCATCAACCGCCAAGTATAAATGTGTGGTTTCCAATGTCTCGTCTACGGGTTTAAAAGGGGTATTTACCGGATTTGCATTTCGGGATGAACTCTGGAAACGGTCAAATGGTCAGATTTTTATCGATTTTAAACCATTTTCCATGATGGGCGGTGAGGTTGAGGTTCTGAATCAGCTCCAGATGGGCGCTATTCAGGGCATGGGCGTCAGCTCGGTGGCATCTACCAACCTGGGACCCCGCTTCGGGCTCGTGAACCTGCCGTTTCTCATTGATTCCTTTGAAAAACTGGATAAGTTTGCCAGCAACGGCAAGCTGTTTGATCATTTCATGATGGCTATGGATCATCAGGGAATCATTGGTCTGGATATCACGAGTTATGGCAATTATGGTTGGGCGACGATAACGCCGGTGAAAAGTATCGAAGATGCAAAAAAAATCAAGTTCCGCACGGCAGAGGCCGCTGTCAATCAGTTGCTGTACAAATCATGGGGATTCAACCCGGTTGCCATGCCCTGGCCGGATGTTCCCATTGCTCTGAAACAGGGCGTAATTACCGGATTGGACCACACATTGACGGTCTGCAGCGTTACCAAAAAATTTGAGGATGCCAAATTCTTCACACAGATCAATTACGCTCAGGGTTTGTTTATCTGGATATTCAACAAGGCATGGTTCAATACGCTTTCGCCAGAACTGCAGAAAATATTCAAGGAAACCCTGAATGAGATCAGTAAAAAAATGCGAGCGGAGGATAAACTGCAGGAAGATCAAGAGATTCAGAAAGCCAAAGCCGCAGGCGTTACATTTTTCACACTTTCCGATGCCGATATGACAACATTGAAAAGCCAGGGTGATATCGCCCACAAACAGTATGCTGAGGAAATCAACAAGCTCTATCCCGGAGACAAATATAAACCCGCAAACTATCTTAAAGAAGTTCAGGATTTTATGGGCTATAAACCATAAATTATTGACATAATTCGCATATGCTGATTCAGACGGCAGTTGTTTTGCTTTCATGTATCGCTGTGGAAGCAAAACAATCTGCCAATTAGCCATATTTTTCAATCTGGAATATCAGATCTCATTATCTGGATGACCGATTTTTAAATTCACCGATGTGTAAGGATTGGATTCATGCTTAAGACCCTGTTGGATGCCACAGACAAGGTATTGACATTTTTTGAGGACTGGACCCTGTTCATAACCGTCATGGTCGTATTGATTGCATTGTTTGTGAATGTCATCATGCGATATACGATCAACTATTCCCTGGCCTGGTCAGAAGAACTGGTACGGGAGGTCATCATTTATACCACCCTGATCGGATGCAGTGCAGCGGTGAAAAACCGTTCCATGATCAAGGTGGATGTTCTGCTTCAACTGGTCCCAATAACCAAATATCCGCTGCTGTTTTTCAGTAATCTGGTCACACTGGTTTTTGCCGCGATGATGCTCTATTACGGCTGGCAGATTGCGGCTCTGCAGGCGACAACCGGGCAGAAAACCATCATTCTGGAGATCCCGCTGGTTTATCTGTATGCCCTGATGCCCCTGATGGGGGCCATGATGACGGTGCGGACCATTCAGGTCATGTATCAGGATTATATTTCGTTCCGGGAACAACGCTGATCATTACTGCCTGCTCGCCTCTGCTGCGTCCCATACTGAAAAAATAGGGAGATATCTGGTTTATGGAATGGACCTATGTTGTTCCGCTGCTGCTTTTGCTGGGTATGATGGCAGCTTATGTTCCGGTATTCATGTGCCTGTTTTTCACATCGGTCATATCCATGATGGTATTTACCGATATTCCCATGCTGCTTCTCATTCAGACCGTTTTTCGCAGCATGGACAATTTTGCTCTGGTTGTCGTGCTGTTTTTCATTCTCTGCGGCAATATCATGACTGCCGGAAGCATTGTTGAAAAGCTGATCAAATTTGCCAATGTACTGGTAAGCTGGCTGCCAGGCGGACTGGGAATGGCCGGTATTCTGGCCTGTGCGCTGTTCGGCGCCATTTCGGGTTCCACAGTCGCCACTGTCGTGGCACTGGGCGGATTCATGATTCCGGCCCTGCGGGAAAACGGGTACGATGATCCCTATAGCATCGGCGTCATGGCCACTTCCGGTAATCTGGGCGTCATTATCCCCCCCAGCATCGGCATGATTCTGTACAGCATGATCAGCAACTGTTCCCTGGAAGCCCTGTTCTTGACCGGATTTGTGCCCGGACTGCTGATTGTGATTTTCACCTGCGTCTATACCTACGTCATTTTCAGGAAAAATCCAAAAGTTGTCAAAATGCCGATACCCAGCGCCGGGCATGTCTGGGCCACCTTTCGGGAATGTTTCTGGTCCCTCATGCTGCCCGTCGTCATTTTTGCGGGTATCTATTCCGGGGCTTATACCGCCAATGAGGCCGCTGTTGTGGCCTGTGTTTATGCCCTGATCGTGGAGCTTTTCATCCATAAATCCATGAAACTGATGGATGTCAAAAAGGTGGTGGTCAGCTCTGCGGTAACGTCTGCAACCCTGTTGATCATTGTGGCAGGCGCCTCCTGCCTGGGTCGATATCTGACCATTGAATCCATTCCGGCCAAAATCACCGAGGCGGTAACCGGCAGCATCCACTCGCCTGTCATATTCCTGATGGCCATCAACATGATTTTGCTGGTCGTGGGAATGCTGATGGATATCATATCGGCCACACTGATTATCGGGCCGGTCTGTCTGCCGCTTCTGGCTGCGTTTGGCATCGATCCGATTCATTTCGGACTGATCATGACGGTCAATCTGGCCATTGGTTACTGTACGCCGCCGGTGGGGGTCAGCCTGTATATTACCGGCACGGTCGCCAACCGGGATATCATCTATGTCACCAAATCGGTCATGCCATTTCTGATCATTCAGATTGGCGTCCTGCTCATGATGACCTATTTGCCGGATATGGTTTTATGGCTTCCCAAAATTCTGGGATATGAGATTGGCGTGCATTCTGTAGGCGGCGGGATGTAGGGGATTGGTAACATCCGGGCGTTCATGAATAAAACGGTTATTCAGGCGTCGATGCCCCTGTACTGACTGACCATGCAGGACCACCCCTCCTGCATGGCTTCTTCAAGCACCAGAAACCCATGTCCCAGCAGACGGGCCAATACGCTTGGCGATTTGGCGGTGATGATGCCGGAGCAGATGAACAACCCGCCGGGATTCATGATATCCGGCAACGTTATCAGCAATTCCAGAATGACATCGGTCAGGATATTGGCCACGATCATGTCGGGTTTCCCACCGATGCAGTCAATCAGACTTCCGACAGCCACCAGAAACCGGTCATGGGAAATGTGGTTCAGCAACAGGTTCTGCCGGGCAATCTGGCATGCGGTGCGATCAAAATCCACGCCATAAACGGTTTTGGCACCCAGATGGGCCGCAGCAATCATCAAAATACCGGACCCGGCACCCACATCGAGCATGGTTTTGTCACGCGCAGCATATTTTTCAATCATTCGGGCGCAGAGCATGGTTGTGGCATGGGTTCCTGTTCCAAATGCCATACCCGGATCGATTTCGATGACAATATCTGAAGGTTCCGGTGAATATTCCCGCCAAGTGGGCTTTACCACCAGGCGGTCGGATAGCCGAATCGGCCAGAAATAGGCTTTCCAGGATTCGGCCCAGTCTTCATCATCGGTGTTCTGATACATGATGCGACAGGTCATGTCGTGATGACGTCCCAGTTCGGCCACTTCAGATTCCAGCCGGCCCAGTATCCGGCTCAGGTTGTCATGACAGGGGAAATAGCCGCAGACCGAATGAAATTCAGGTTTTGATACCGCACCGTCTCCCCATCCTTCATCAGGTGTCATCAGGGGATCCGCCACTTCCACACCGCTTAATCCCAAATCATAAAACACCTGGGAAATATAATCTTCAGCCATTTCAAAATCCGTAGATTCAAATATGACCTGAGCCTTCAGCCATTTCATGGAGTTGTCCTCTTGAGGGTGGGGTCTGTCGTGTGTGCCATTTTTCCCGGGGTGGATTGAAATAGCCATGCTGCAGGTTGGGAAATTCCCGCCCGAGCGTTTCGATAACGATATCAATTCCGACAGCATTTTCCGGATCGGTGACGGAACCCAAAGCCTCATAATAACCGATCGGATCAAAATTGAGGTTTCGCCACTGAATTTGATGAATCGGATACTGATTCAAAAACTGTTTGAGCGCCTCAAATTCACCTGGAGTATCGGTTATCCCCGGCATGTTGAGATAATTGATGGCCACATGAATTCCCCTGTGCAGCGCCAGTGAAATACTTTCCAGCACATTTGAAAAGTGGTAACCGGCCGGACGGAAATACGCCTGATAAACCGCCTCCCGAACGCTGTTCATGCTGACCCGGATGCTGTCCAGCCCGGCATCGATCAGTGATTCCAGAATATCGGGTCTGCTGGCATTGGTATTCATGTTGATGGTCCCCCGGGATGACCGGGTTCGAATCAGACGGATGGCGGGTCCAATGGCGCTTGCTGCAAAAAGAGGGTCGCCTTCGCACCCCTGTCCGAAGCTGACAACCGCAGATGACACCCGATCGATGTGAAACAGGGCCACTTCCGCAATTTCTTCAGCAGATGGGGTGAAGGATATCCGGTGTTGACTGGTGGGAATATCACTGTCTTTTTGCAGGGACAGACAGCCCAGGCACCTGGCATTGCAGACCCGCGAGGTTGGAAGCGGGGCCTCATACCGGCCCAGGAAAAAATTCTTACCGGCCGGACATCCATAGGTCAGGGCGCATGTTTCCAGATGGTGTCTCAGCCGGTTTTTCGGCATGATTTTTTGAATCTTCCGGATTCCGGCAACAACATCCTTTCGTTTCATGAATCGCAGATCCTGCCGGGGTTCACGGTCAATCCAGAGGACCGCAGACCGGAAATTTCCGTCGCCCCAGCCTACGGCCCCATATGAAAACAGGGGAAGATTGGCAGCATTGGCGTCTCTTTCATGGGCGCACAACCGGATGAGGACATATCCCGGAGAATTGAATGCGGCTACCGGATACAGTCGCATATCGGCGTTGAAGGGATGAACCGGAACAGACTCGATTTGACGGGTTGACTGGTTATACAGAATCGGAATCCGGTTCGGGAGAAACATCAGCTCACTGCCGCGGGGCATGACCCGGGTTTGCCTGATGGTCAGCGGGGCGAGATTGGTCCCGGACATGCCGACTGCCGAATACCCGTCCAGTTCGAATATCTCGCCCTTTTCATTCGCGACCAGTGCATTCAACAGATAATCAATTCTTGACGAATGCATGCCAGGTCCATTCTCAGTCCGATTTCTCATCACTCACCATTCATTTCAGATCCAGAAAATACCGGTGAAACCGGTCATCGCCTGTCAGTTCCGGATGAAAAGAAGTGATCATTAGATGGCCCTGGCGGGCAGCCACGATACTGCCGTCCGTCAACCGGGCCAGCACATCGATCCCGGCTCTCACGCTTTCGATTCGGGGTGCGCGTATGAATATGGCATGAAACGGGGATGATTGCCCATTTTGATACTGTCGCAGGAACGGAACATCCAGGTCAGCCTCGAAACTGCTGGCCTGGCGGCCGAATGCATTGCGCTGAATCGTGATATCCATCAAACCCAGAACCGGTTGGGATGTCTGAACCTGTTTTGCCATGAACACGGCTCCGGCACAGATCCCCCAGACGGGCCGGGTTCTGGCCAGTTGGCGGATCGGTTCCATCAAACCGTAGGTCACGGCCAGCTTTCCGATGGTCGTGGATTCACCGCCTGGAATGATCAGTCCATTCAGCCCGATGATGTCCCCGGGCAGCCGGACTTCCGAACAGGGAACGCCCATGGCCGTCAACCGGTGAATATGCTCGGCAAATCCGCCCTGCAAGGCCAGAACACCGATTTTTCCGTCACCCGGCATCACCACCCCCGAACCGCCAGCAGCTCATTTTCCGGCATCGACGACACGGACCGGCCCACCATGGGCTCACCCAGATTCCGGCTGACCCGGGCGATAATGTCCGGGTCCCGGTAGTGCGTCGTGGCTTCGACAATGGCCTGGGCCCGACGCGCTGGATCACCCGACTTGAAAATTCCGGATCCGACAAACACGCCGTCCACGCCCAACTGCATCATCAGGGCCGCATCCGCGGGTGTGGCAATACCGCCGGCCGCAAAATTGACAACGGGCAGTTTGCCCAGTTCCCGGGTTTCCTTCACCAGTTCATAGGGTGCGCCAATTTCCTTGGCATAGGCCATCAATTCTTCTTCGGGCATGTTGGACAGCCGCCTGATTTCACCCAGTACCGTACGGGCGTGAAACACCGCCTCGACCACGTCTCCGGTTCCGGCTTCTCCTTTTGTGCGGATCATGGCGGCGCCTTCTCCAATACGTCGCAACGCCTCTCCCAGATTCCGGCATCCGCACACAAAGGGAATTTTGAACAGATGCTTGTTGACATGATGCAGTCGATCTGCCGGAGTCAGGACCTCGGATTCGTCGATATAGTCAACACCAATGGCTTCCAGTATCTGGGCTTCGACAAAATGGCCGATCCGGCATTTGGCCATGACCGGAATTGAAACCGCATCCATGATTTTCATAATGATTTCCGGATCACTCATGCGGGCGACCCCGCCATGTACCCGAATATCCGCGGGAACCCGCTCCAGCGCCATCACGGCGCATGCGCCGGCATCTTCCGCGATTCTGGCCTGTTCCGGTGTCACCACATCCATGATGACACCGCCTTTCAGCATCTGGGCCAACCCCCGTTTGACAGTGATGGTTCCTACCTGCTCATTGCTCATATTTTTTTCCTTTATTTTGATGATCACCCGCACGCGGGCGGGGTTTATGGATTGTTTTTGAAATTGGACCGATATGCCGTATCAGTTCCATTCGGATTATGAAGGTGGCTTGATGAATTTCGGAATTCCATTGCCCGAATTTTGGCAGGCCCCGTTGCAGGAACACGCGATTCCGCGGGCCTTTTCAAATGATTCACGCCCTTCCCGGAAAGAGAACCAGGCGATCAACAGAGATCCCACGACGTCAATCCCGCCCAGACCTGTCATTTCATAGGCCACACTGGCGACCAGAAGAACCAGGGACAAAATCAGGCAGGCCCGGGTGCAATGGGCATCCGCCACAATGGCCCGGGAATTGAGTGCCCGGCCAACGATCATCTTGAAATGAATCAGAATTCCCATTGTGACGATGGAAATCAGGGAAATGACGATTCCCCAGAATGTGGTCTCGGGCCGATGCCCTTCAAGCCCGTTGATCAGGGATGAGACCATGAGAACGAAGGTCAAGAGATAAAATGACAGGCCGGTGATGCGAAGGGCCTGTTTTTCAAACTGGTCCGGATTGACATCCGGTTGGGACGCCTGACGCCGGACCATGTGCCACACCCCGATTCCGGAAATCACTTCCACAAAGGAATCCATGCCAAAACCCAGAAGGGCAAGGGTTTCGTCTTCCAGACCGAAATAAACCGAAACCAGTCCTTCCAGAATATTGTAGCCGATGGTGATCAGGGCCAGAAGTCTGGCGCGGCGATAGAGAATGTCACGATGGGTTTGCATAAAAGCTCACAAAATTACTCCCCGGTTTCAGCGGCCAACACCGGCGGATGAATCTGCATCCCGGGATATTTTCCGCTGATGTCGCCATAAAACCGACGGATTTCGATCATGTCCCGCACGATATCCCCGGTGGGTTGAATGACGGGCCCGAATCCGCCGACCTTTCGGCGATAATCCAGAAAACCAAGCGCAATGGGAACATTCGCGCCTGAAGCAATGTGATAGAAGCCGGTTTTCCAGCGGGTCACCCGGTTGCGGGTGCCGGAAGGGGGAACCACCAGAATCAGTTTCCGGCGCTGATCAAACGCGGCAATCGACTGGGCAACAATGTTATTGGACTGGGTCCGGTCAATCGGGATGGCGCCCAACCATCGGAATATTCCGCCCAGAGGCCAGAAAAACCAGGTATCCTTCATCATGATCAACGGATGGATACGATAGATGAATGCGACACACAGGGTAAACAGAAAATCCCAGTTGGATGTATGCGGCGCCGCGATGATGACATATTTTTCAAGATCGGGTTTTTCTCCGTTGGTTTTCCATCCGGAAAATTTGAAAATGATCTGGGCCAACCATCGAACCAGGGGGCTGATGATACTGCTTTGGTGAATCGTCATGGATAGTTGCCTTCCAGGGATTGTAAACAGTCGGGTCAAAATACGGTATTGTGTCGCCAGACTGATGTAATAAACCGGATTGATCTGTCATGAAACGACTCAATCCGGTTTTACCGTTGTTTTACAATCGCCCTGAAGGTTTTTGGATCATCGTGTATTTTTGTGAAAAAGTTGGCCTTGCCATTTCAAATGCGGTTCAATGGAAATGAAAAGTGGCAAAGGGGCAAAGCCTGCCTGCCGGGGGCTGTAACTGCCGGCCAGCACGGGCATTGCGGAAAAACCGGCCAAGCGAATCCGCCAAACTTTGCCCCTCTGCCCCTTTTTCTTTATCACCTAAAACCTGCAGTCGTTTTTTATCTATTTGATATAATTGAGTATAATCAAAAGCAGGTCTGGCAATGAAATGCAATAACAATTTGATATCATTATCATATCAAAACAGCATTGCAGGTTTTAGGTATCACTCTATTTTGGCGTCCGTGTCTTTCTGAATCAGTTGCCCGGCATCATCTTTCAGCAGATTCACCTGATACTCGGAAAGGGTAAATACATACGGGGTATCGGATGTTACCGCCGGATGACTCTTGTCTTCGGCATTGGATTTTTCAAAAACAGTGAGGTGTTGTTCCGTCTTTCCGGTCAGTTGAATGGAAAGAACCGGATTGGCATAATCCCCGGGTTTTTTGTCATTCAGGAAACTGTCACATTTCAGGCCGGACAGGGTTGTCAACATGCGGTCGATTTTGGGCTTGTCCGCTTTTTGATTCTGATCCGTCTGCCAGACAGTTTCCGGCTCTTTTGGCGTTTCAGAAGCATCTTTCTTTTTTCCAGTCTCTACCGGTGTGTCAGGCTTCGATTCAGTTTGGACCTGGCTTTTGATCAGTTTCAGATCGATGTCACCGGATTTGACCGAAACTTCTGACAGATCCGCCGGATTGAATGTCAGGATGATCTTGTTTCTCAGGCCCTCCACGGTTTCGTCAAACTGGCTTCTGAGATTGTTCATGGCGTGATAGACCTGTGGTTTGTCCGGAAGTTTGACAAAGGTATGCTGATAGGTCGGCGCTGTTTTTCCCAGGTCAAAATCCCGTTTCAGATCGTCTCCGGCCCATGCCCGAACCCGGATTTTCTGACTGTCTCCCAGATCGTACCGGTCCAGGCTTCCGGATTCGGACACCAGTGTGGTCAGGGTCAGTTTTTCAAGTGCCTGAAGCATTCCGGTCAGTTTGTCCATGTTTGCGGAAAAATTGTCGGGCAGAATGCGCCATTGACCATCTGTTTTTTCCAGGGTGATGGTGCCGGCCTGTCTGGTAATGTCAATTTTGGTGATATCCGATGCGGCCAGTGCGGAAACCGGGGGCATCTGATAGCCGGTCCGGTCCGATTTTTTAATCATCAGATATGCAGACAGGGCGATAATGGCAACCGCAATAAACACATATTCTTTTCGTATTGTCATGGCATGATTCCTTTCATACAAACATTCCCTGAATCTTCCGTTTTCTGGCCGACCGGCGGAAATATACCACCAGACCGGACAGGATGACCAGAATGGTAAGCCCGATGGTGTTAAAAACCTTGATGGCGGTTTTGACCATTGGTCCGGCATCCATCAGGGGATTCAGACGCTGCTCCTTGCTTCGCATGACAGCTACATTTTCCCGGTTGTTGAGATAATCCAGGGTGTTCAACACCCATACGGCATTGGGACTTCGGCCTTCCTCATCCAGAATGATATCCTTCAGCATTTCCGATGAGCCCACCAGAACAATTTTGCCCGGACGTCCTTTTTCAATGACTTTTTCATCGCCGGTGATCCGGGACAGATCGATTTCCGGGGGTGTGGCCGGTTTGTCTTCGGATTTGTTATTTTCCTGTGCATCCTCTGAATCGGACGGATCGGCATCGGTGTCCTTGGACGGATCATCCGATTTTTTCTGCGGTTTTTCCGGAACCGGTTTCCCGGCAAAGTAGGATGGAAATTCTCCGGTTATCAACATGGCCAGGTTCAGGCCGGTTCGTTTGGTATCGGGTGGTGGCGGGGCGATCATCATGGGATTCAGGTTGATGTGATCCCGCATTTCCCAGGATTTTTCCGATGATCGAAAGAGCACGCTGGACTTCAGACCGTTTGCCTTGATTCTTTCTGCATCGACGGTAACCGGTGACATCTTGAAGGCCACCAGCCCCCGGATGCCTTTCATGAAGTCAAAATCCTTGGAAATATTTTCGTTTTTAATCATCGGTGCAAAATACAGGCTTCGTTCTCCGCCGCCCATCTGCTGACCCATCTGTTGTTTGAAACAGTTTTCATCCATGACGATGGCGGGCTGAACCGTCGCGCCGTAGTGCTCCAGAAGTTTTTCAAGACCCGTATTCACCGGGACATACTGGCCAGACGGCTGTTGAAGCATCCCCTGCATCGGCATTTTGGCTTCATTGAATGTGTCGTAAAAAATGGCCAGATTTTTGCCTTTCATCAGAAACTGATCAATCTGAAAGAGCGCATAGTCTGAAAAGGGTTCATTGGGACCGGCGATGATCAGCGTATTGAAACTGTCCGGAATCGAGCCCTCTTTCAGTTTGACCTCACGGATGGCATAGTTTTTTTCAGCCAGAGACCGGAACGTTTCCAGGGAATCCGGGCTCTGTCCGGGCATCGGTCCCATGGGAGATGGCCCAGAAAGTCCGGGGGCGCCATGGTCGGCCAGATAACCGATGTCCTCGTTGATGTCGATCATGGCCTCGACATGATCGTTGATAGCGGTTTCGATGGCATTTGGATCTGCCAGTTGATACTGGGTTCCGATGATGGGAATCTGAATGACCTGAAGCAGCGGAATACTGGCGGTTTTATCACCATGACGAATCAGCATGCCGACAGCGCCGGTTCCGGCGACGACCTTGCCATTGCCCAGATCCGGCCATTTCAGGTTCATGATGTGATGGGTTTCAACTTCCGTGTTCAGGTCGGGGCTGATCGTGGGATCAACCCGTTCAAATGCCAGGCGGTCATACATCCGGCCATTCAGTTTTTTGACCAGGGATTCGATTTCGGACGGCAGTTGCGGCAAATCTTTCAACCCCATATAAGGTGCAATCTGATCCAGGGATGATGACTGAATCAGCCTGACCTGGATTTTGTCTTTCACCCGCAGCAATGCGCTGATTTTGTTGTTCAGTTTTTGTATGGCCGTGGTCAGTTTATATTCCAGACCATCGGTTGTGGTAATTGCCGGAATTTTTTCAACCAGGTCGCCATGAACAATGACAAGCCCCATATAGGCCCGCTGAAACTTGATCTCATCGTTTTCAATGGCCTGAATCTGAACCGGATTGATGCCATAGGTTTCTGCCAGACGCTGTGTTTCGGCAGCGCCTGCTGCGGATCCGGCAACATCGAGATTGACATCGTGAAACCGGTAATTGAAGTTTTTGTTGGCATAAATGGCATATTCTTCAAGCAGATCATGCAGGTAGCGCTCGGTGCTGTTGTGCGGGGCCGGAAGGTTTTTTGTAAAAAATACATGAATGGTTAACGGTTCGGACAGGGTTTTGACCACGGTTTGGCTGACATCGGACAGGGAATACATATCGTTTTCGGTCAGGTCCAGACGGGTAAAAAGGGTCAGTCCCGCAATGTTCACCAAAACGATCAGAACCAGGTAGGCCAAAAATTTGATCCGGTTGGCGGATGTGTTTGATTTTGCCATGAACAGACTCCTTAATTTTTTTCTTCCATGACCAGTCGGGCGCCATACAGCGAGACAATTCCCACCGAGATAAAATAGATCAGGTCGCGGGTATCCACGACACCCCTGGCAATATTTTGAAAATGGACATCCGCGCCCATGTATTCAAAAAAACCAAGGAGGGCTTTGGGCATGAAAAAAAGCATTTTGTCAATCAGGGTCAGTGAAAAACAGACAATCACGCCAATGATGAAGGCAATGATCTGATTCCGGGTCAGTGCCGATGCAAACAGGCCGATGGCGGCATAGGCCGATCCCAGAAGCAGTACACCGATATATCCGCCAATCACCGGGCCCCAGTCCAGGGTTCCCAGAAGGGATATGGTAACGGGATAAAACAGGGTGGGCAGCAGCATGATGGCCACAAACAGGGCTGCGGCCAAAAATTTGCCCAGTATGACATCCCGGAAGGTCACCGGCAGGGTCAAAAGGGTTTCGTAGGAGCCGATGTTGAATTCCTCGGACATCAGGCGCATGGTGATCGCGGGAATGATAAAGGAAAAAATGATGGGCAGAAGCGAGAAAAAATTTCTGAGGCTGGCCTGGTTGTGAATGAAAAAGGTGGAAAAGAAAAACCAGCCGGTCACCATCAGAAAGGCCGAAATGACAATATAGGCAATGGGAGATACCACATACGAGGCAAATTCCCGTTTAAAAATATGCAGGGCAGGGGACATGTCAGTTCTCCAGGGTCAGTTCGCGGAAAATGTTTTCCAGGGTTTGGGTTTCCGGCCGGAATTCCGTCAGCATCCAGTCTGTCTGACGAATGGCCTGATACACATCGCGTCGGGTGCTGTCCGATGCACAGGTCAGCTTCAGATGTATCTCTCCGGAATCCGGTGAGGGCATCTGCAATATTTCCGATACGCCGGAAACAGCGGACAAACGGGATTGAACCGTCTGAAAGTCGGTCTGCTCCAGTGTCAGCATCAGCATGGGCCTGCCGCCGGCCGATTGCTTGATGGATTCGGTGGAGCCGTCCGCCACAATTTTTCCCTGATGGATGATGATGATGCGGTCGCAGGCGGCCTCGGCCTCGCTCAGAATATGCGTGGAGAGTACCACGGTTTTCTTTTGCCCGATATGCTTGATGATTTCACGGATTTCCACAATCTGGTTGGGATCGAGCCCGGATGTGGGTTCATCCAGGATCAGAATTTCCGGATCACCGATCATGGCATGGGCCAGACCGACCCGCTGGCGAAAGCCTTTGGAAAGTTCCGATATGGATTTGTGCATGACAGTGTTCAAACCGCACAGATGAACCATTTCCGAAATCCGGGACGATTTCAGGGCCGGGTTCAGCCCGCGGATATTGGCGATATACTCCAGGTAGTCATAAACCAGCATGTCGTGGTAAAGTGGCGCGGATTCCGGGAGATAGCCCATCAGGTGTTTGATGGCCAGGGTATTTTCGCCCATGGTGTAATCCTTGACCTGAATCCGGCCGGACGAGGGCATCAGAAATCCGGTCAGCATTCGAAGCGTGGTGGTTTTTCCGGCGCCGTTTGGTCCCAGAAGGCCAACGATTTCGCCTTTCTGAATGCTGAAGCTGATCCCGTTCACCGCGCAGAAATCCTGGTAATAGCGGCTAAGGTTTTCAACATGAATCATAAGCACTCCTTTGGTAACGTTTGAACTGTTCATTGATGTCAATGTTCGATTGATAAATTTAACTTTATAAAATATGATTCAACATCCTTTCTGTCAATGACAGGAATGTGTTAGCAATTTGTTTTTTGGTAAAAGCCAAGGGATAATAGGGACGAAGGGACAGGGGCATAGGGGCATAGGGACAAAGGGGCAGAGGAAAATGAATATGCATTTTGATTTCCCGCATGGTTTGATCAAAAATCAATGAAATTTTGGCCTTGATCATCGTTTCGGCCAGAAAAGTCAGTAGCCAGAATAAACAATGTAAAGTTTTGAATGTTGAATGTTGAATTAAGGAAANNAACCGCCATTCAAAATTCAACATTCAAAACTCAACATTCTGATTTCTGAATTCTGAACATGGCCGGATTGATGATCATGGCCGAAATTTTTAAACAACGATACTTTGCCCCTATCTTAACTCACACGAGGTGCAGCATGAATTCGTTTACCCATATCGATGCTCAGGGACGGGTTCGAATGGTGGATGTCTCTGAAAAAGAGGCGTCCCGTCGAACCGCAACGGCCAGTGGCCGGGTGTTTATGAAGCCCGAAACCCTGGAAATGATTTTGAGTGGTACCCTGAAAAAAGGCAATGTTCTGGAAACCGCCCGAATCGCCGGGGTCATGGCCGCCAAAAAAACATCGGAACTGATTCCCATGTGCCATCCCCTCAATATCCGACATGCCAGTGTGGACTTTTTTCCGGAACCGGAGCGCCAGGCCATCCGGGTTCAGGCATCGGTTCGTGTGGTGGATCAGACCGGGGTGGAAATGGAGGCATTGACCGCTGTCTCGGTGGCCTGCCTGACCATTTATGACATGTGCAAATCCTACGACCGGGGCATGACCATCGGGCATATCGGGCTTGTGGAAAAAAGCGGCGGAAAAAGCGGCGCCTACACCCGGCCCCTGGCCGAGCTGGAAAAATGATCAATATCCCGCCGGATGCGCTGTATGGGATGATCGGCGTTCTGGTCATGCTGGCCGGAATGGTGTTCGGCTGGTTTCTTGGCCGGGGGATGCAATCAAACCGGATCGCCGGGATACTGGCTGAATACCGGGCCCAGTCCACCGCATTGATGGAAACCGGGCGCAGGCAGGCGGAAGAGATCGCATCGCTTCAGGAACTCCTGAGTCAATCCCGACAGGAGATTCTCGATAGCAGAATTCAAAGCGCCGAACTGAAGACGGCTCTGGAAGGTGAACGGGCCGCATCCGCCGAAAAAGTGGCCCTGCTTCAGGACTTTCGGGGGTCCCTGATGGATGCCTACCGCTCCATTTCTTCCGGAATTCTGAGAGAAAATCATCAGGATTTCATGCAGTCAGCCGGCCTTGTCCTGTCCCGGTATCTGGATGCCGCAAAACAGGACAATGAAAACCGGGCGCGGATGGTCGCCGATATCATGGCGCCGGTAACGGATGCCCTGGCCCGATATGACTCCCGGATTCAGGACATGGAACGCATTCGCGGAAATGCCCATGCCGGCCTGACAGAGCAGATCTGCTCCCTGTTGAATACCCAGAATCAGCTTCAAAAAGAAACCGGAAGGCTGGTCCGGGCGCTTCGGGTGCCGCATGTGCGGGGCCGATGGGGTGAAATGACGTTAAAGCGTGTGGTGGAAATGGCCGGCATGGTCGAGCAGTGCGATTTTTTTCAGCAGTTTACGGTTCAGGCCGAAACCGGCATGCAGCGCCCCGACATGATCATCCACCTTCCGGGTGACCGCCGGATCGTGGTGGATGCCAAGGTCCCGATCACGGCCTATCTGGAATCCCTGGAGGCTGAAACCGAAGCCGATCAGGATGCGGCCATGGACCGGCATGCCAGACAGGTCATGGCCCATGTCCAGAAACTGGCAGCCAAATCCTACTGGGAGCAGGTGCAGCCATCGCCGGAATTTGTGGTGCTGTTCATACCGGGTGAAAATTTCTTCAGCGCAGCGGTCTCCCGGGACACCGGACTGATCGAAGCCGCGGCATCGAAAGGGGTCATTATCGCAACTCCCATCAGCCTGATTTCGCTGTTAAAAACCGTTGGTTTTGCCTGGCGGCAGGAAAAATCGGCAGAGAACATCAAAGAAATCCGGGATCTGGGTGCGGCACTGTATGAGCGGCTGTGTACCATGGCCGGTCATCTGAACCGTCTGGGAAAAGACATTGAAAAATGTGTCGATACCTACAACCAGACGGCCGGGTCATTTGAAAAACGGGTTCTGGCGCCTTCCAGAAAACTGGCCGAACTGGGTGTGTCCGGTAAACGCAGCCAGTCCATGCCCGAACCGGTTGCGGTCGAATCCCGTCCCCGATATCTGAACGAGGAATCCATTCCAACATGAATTCTGCCCTCCGCCCTCAGTCCTCTGATCTTTCCCCTCCGCCTTCAGTCTTCAGTCTTCAGCCTTCAGCCTTCAACCTTCAACCTTCAGCCTTAATCACCCTCCTCTGTCTTCTGTTCTGCCTATCCGGATGTTCCCTGTTCAAACCGTCTGAACCCACTCCGATGATCCGGCTGCAACCCTCGGACTATCCGGTGTTTCAGGACGATCTGAATGGGGACGGCCTGCTTGCCGGCATTGAAAACAGCCTGACCTATCTCCATAAACTGGCTTCCGGCGAGACCCTTGTGTTTGGCCCCGATTCCTATCCGGTCAGCCATGTGATTGAATCTTTGAAGGTATTCCGGGATTTCATGACAGACAACCCCTCTGCCCAAGCCATTTCCCGATTCATCAGCGACCGGTACCGGGTGTATCGATCCGCTGGCAGGGAACCGGATGGCCGGGTTCTGTTTACCGGATACTATGAGCCGTTTTTGAGGGGCAGCCTGAACCCGGATGACCGGTATGCCTATCCGGTTTATGAGATTCCGGACGACCTGGTGACGGTTGACCTGGCCCTGTTTTCCGACAAATTCAAAGGTGAAAAAATAACCGGCCGGTTATCGGGTAAAACCGTGGTCCCTTACTGGGACAGAAACGAAATTGAAAATTCAGATGTAGTCAGGAAAAAGGCCCGGGTTCTGGCATGGGTGGATGATCCCGTGGATCTGTTTTTTCTGCATATTCAGGGTTCGGGAAAAATTCTTCTGGATACCGGTCCGGTCGTGAATGTACATTATCATGCGTCAAATGGCCGGCCGTATCGGAGCATTGGGACGTTGCTGATCGAAAAAGGAATGATCCCAAAACCGGAGATGTCCATGCAGCGCATCCGGGAATATCTGAAAGCCCATCCGGATCAGGTTGCCGAAATTCTGAATTACAACCCCAGCTATGTGTTTTTCAAGGAAGAGCCCGATGGCCCCATCGGCAGCATAGGGGTGCCGCTGACCCCGGGCCGGTCTGTCGCGGTTGACCGCCGCATTTTTCCGCCCACATCCCTGGTGTTCATACAGACCCAAAAACCGGTGGTGGATCAGGACCAGCATATTACATCCTGGGAGAGTTTCAGCCGCTTTGCCCTTAATCAGGACACGGGCGGCGCCATTGTCGGGCCGGGCCGGACCGATATATTCTGGGGAAACGGCCCGTATGCCGAAGTGGCTGCCGGCCATCTGCAACATGCCGGAAATCTGTATTTTCTGGTTCTGAAGCCGTGATTTTTGTATTAAGCAATTTCCTGCTGAAAAGCATTGAAAGTTTATGGCCGATCATTTAAGGGTTAGGCTTATGGAAATGATTACAACCAAAAATTTATTTCCATGTAAAATCTGTTTTCATGACAAACAAACAGTTAACCCGTTTACAGCATAACCGGACAGGAGAACAAATGAAACAGATCATTTATGGGGTTTTTCTGTGTTTCAGCATGATGGTCAATCTGGTCCATGCGGATGAAACCATTTCTGTAAGTGAAGCCACTCAGGCATGTATCGACTGCCATTTCTCATATCATCCCGGAATTGTCGAAGACTGGAAAAAAAGCAGGCATTACCAAACCACGCCGGAAACGGCCATGACCGTAACCGGTCCCGGAAAAAAAATCAGCGCGAGCCAAATTCCGGAATCCCTGCAGAAAACATCGGTGGGGTGTGCGGAATGCCATACCCAAAATCCACAAGCCCACACCGACAGCTTTGAACATAACGGGTTTGATGTGCATGCCGTGGTCACGCCCAATGACTGTGCAACCTGCCACGCTGTGGAACGCAGCCAATATGACCGGAATATCATGGCCCATGCGTGGCAGAATCTGGCCGGAAATCCGATTTATCAGGATTTACAGCGGACCATCATCGGACGGCCGGAGATCAAAAACGGCGCTGTTCATTTTGGTCCGTCCGATCCGGTTACCGAGGCGGAAACCTGCTTTTACTGTCATGGAACAAAGCTGGTCGTCAAGGGACTTGAAACACGCGATACCGATGCCGGCGAGCTTGAATTCCCAATCATAGACGGCTGGCCGAATCAGGGGGTGGGTCGAATCAATCCGGATGGCAGCAAGGGCGCCTGCTCCGCCTGCCATACCCGTCATCTTTTTTCCATGGAAACCGCCAGAAAACCGGCAACCTGTAAAGAATGTCACAATGGACCGGATGTCCCTGCCTACAAAGTCTATGACAACAGCAAGCATGGGAATCTGGCCTCGGCCCATTCCGGAAAATGGAATTTTGACAAGACCCCCTGGACTGTTGGAGAGGATTTTTCCGCGCCGACCTGTGCGACCTGTCACATCAGCCTGCTGACCAACACAGATGGCAAGGTGGTGGCTGAACGAACGCATCAAATGAGCGATCGGCTGTCCTGGCGGATTTTTGGACTACCGTATGCCCATCCCCAGCCGAAAGAACCGGACACATCCATCATCCGGAATAAAAACAATCAGTCCCTGCCCTGCGATCTGGACGGCGGGTTTGCATCCCAATACCAGATCGACCAACCCGAGCGTGCCAAACGGACGGCTGTTATGCAGGGCATCTGCAAAAATTGCCATGACACCTCCTGGGTCAACAGCCATTGGGCGCGTTACGAGCACACCATTCAGACCACCAACGCCGCCACCCGGACAGCCACGGATCTGATGCGGGGCATCTGGAAAAAAGGTCTTGCCAGCGGCCCGGAAAAAAAGGCCAGTTTGTTCGATGAGCCCATTGAAAGAATGTGGAGCAGCATCTGGCTGTTTGACGCCAACAACATCCGGTTCACCTCGGCGATGGCCGGCGGCGGCGACTATGGCGTCTTTGCAGAGGGATATTACAATCTGTCCCGCAGACTGACAGAAATGAACGCATGGATGAAAAAATGATTTGAAGTTTCGGAAAACCATTTCATGAAACCATTTGTATATCTGATTCAGGCCGAATCCCGAATGCCTTACCCCGATCTGCCGGATGCAAACAATGACATCATCCTGCTGACCTGGGGAACCCGGTCAGACGATGGGGATGACCTGTTTTATCCCGGCAGCTCCTGGAACGAGGGGCGAAACCGGCTTCTTGCAGAGGCCCGGCGCCGGGTTCGGGAATGCGGTGAAAATTATCTGTATTTCATTTTTCTGGATGATGACATCACGATCAAGGAGGATACGGACCTGGCAAAACGCCTGGATATTCCCCTGACCGGAAATCCATTCCGGACATTTGAATCCTGTCTTTCGAAATGGAAGCCGGCTGTTGGATATACCCGGTATTCCTGGCAATATACCGAGCCGGATCAGGAGGTCAACCTCGGTCATAATTTTGATGCCATTCTGAATGCATTTCACCGGGAAACCCTGTCTGTTCTGCTTCCGTATTACACGGGATTCGACGGAGAATCCTGGCTCTATTCCCAGCATCTGATCAACCATCTCTGTACGCTTTTGTACCATCCACACCGGATCCAGTTCAATGTGATCCTGACCCGGAACAACAGCCGTCGAACCTATTCCCAGCGCAAACGCTACTGGCGCATACCGACCACGTTTCTGGCCAATGCAATCCGGTCCAGTCTGGTCAGTCGCCTGAATCTGATCGCGCCGAACACGGCTGTTCCGGATTTCGGCCAGCCATTAAAAAAGCAGCATTCCTACACCATTTCAGAAACAGATCAGCATATCCATTTTGATTTTCGACATCCATTTGTGTATTATCGGCAAAACGGGCTGAATGTATCCCGAAAGCCCTTGACCGGTCCGCATCGCCGGTTTGCTGTATGCATGTCTGGCAGTTGTCGCGGTCTTTCAAAAACCTGGAAAAATATTCGTGAAAATCTGTTGAAGCAACTTCCGGAATATGATCTGTTTATTGCAACACCAGATGACAGCCATGCCGATCAGGCAAATCTGTTGAATCCTGCCGGTTTGTATATTGAACCGGATCATGCCATCGATGAAACCGGTCTGGTCAACCGGAAAAACTGCCTGCTCAAGACCGGTGTGCAGAAATATCTTCAGCAGTTGAACGGCCTGAAACAGGTCATGCAACTGCAAAAAGATCATGCCCGGAAAACCGGCAAAGTCTATGATGCCGTCATCCGCTGCCGACCGGATGTCATGTATGTCCGTCCGGTAAATAACCTGGGCGGCCTTGATCTGCAGTATCTGTATTGCCCGGACTTTCATCAGTTTGATGGGGTAAATGACCGTTTTGCACTGGGAAAGCCGGTAGATATGGATGTTTACATGAATAAACTTGACGAATTTCATGAATATGTTACAGACTGGTACCGGATAAATGCCAATGCCCCTCTGGTCAGCGCAGAAATGTTTACGGCAGGCCATCTGAGAAATCATGGAATTTCAATTCGAACCCTTCCGGTTCATTTCAACCGGGTCAGAGATCACGGGGTCAAGCACGATGTTTCAGAATAACACGCGATCCAATGATCGCCATCATGTCAGCCGGCTGGTGGTACTGCCCTTTAAAAAATCGCTGGAAATTGCCATCAAAAGCATTCAGGTGCGATTTTTTCGCTCCATGATCACCACCATCAGCCTGATATTGGCCGTATCCTTTCTCAGCTTCACGACCGTCAGCACAGAACTGGTCAATGGCCTGTTATCTGCCGGAAATCCGGAATGGCGACAATCGCTGATTCGATCCGGATATGATATCCCTGCGGATCAGACCAGCGTGGGCAGCAGTCCCAAGCAGCGATGGATCATTTTTCTGTCGCTTTTGGCCTGTGTGGTGGGTATTGTCAATTCACAACTGATGGCAGTAACCGAACGGTTCCGGGAAATCGGCACCATGAAATGCCTGGGTGCACTGGATCGCTTCATTCTCCGGCTGTTTCTGCTGGAAGCCGGAATTCAGGGGATTATCGGCGCCGGGGCCGGGGCCTTAGCCGGCGCGTTGGTCGCCATTTTAAATGGCTGGATTCGATATGGAAATGCCTCGCTGTTGCATTTGTCCTGGACTCAGACAATCGTTTCGGTCGCTACAGCAACAGGCGTTGGCTGCGCGCTCAGCCTGATCGGAGTCATGTATCCGGCATGGATCGCAGCCCGAATGCAACCCGTGGAGGCCATGCGGGTGGAACATTGATGAAAAAGGGGGAAACCGTGACGTCACCGTCAGACAGCAGCATCACGCTAATGGAATATGCCCTGGGTCAGGAGCAATTGGAACACATTGAACGGATTCTTCAAAAAGACATCATCAATATCGGCGCCCATTTTGTCATGCTGATTGACATGGCCGGAAATGTGATCGCACTCTGCGATAATGGAAAAACCCGAATTGACGCCTATTCTCTGGCTGCTTTGGCCGCAGCCAATTTTGGTGCGGTTGAGGCCATGGCCAGACTGGTGGGTGAATCCGAATTTTCTCTTTTGTTTCACAAGGGTGAACAGGAGAGTCTTCATTTTTACAAAATCACGTCGGATTTGCTGCTGATCACCCTTTTTGGACGGGATATCACGCTGGGCCTGCTGCGCATGAAAGCGGCAGATACCGCCAGGCGGATTCGCGAAATCTGGAAATAGACTGAAATGCCGGAATACCGGGATGTCGACATATCGGCATTTCCGCCTGGCTGGCCTCACAAATCATATCTCAATACTGAATGTATTCTCACGGCAAGGATGGGTATCTTGGCATTTATCAATATCAAAAATCGGGAAATTCAGGCCAAGATTGTATATTATGGTCCGGGAAGGGGCGGAAAAACCACCAATCTGGAACAAATTTACAAAATCTTCCGAGAGCGGATTCCATCAGAGATGGTCAGCATCAAAACCCATGGTGACCGGACCCTTTTTTTTGATTTTTTGCCGTTTGAGGTGGGTAAAATCAAAGGGTACAATGTACGGGTTCTTTTATACACCGTACCGGGCCAGGTCAAATATGATGCAACCAGACGACTGGTTTTGAAAGGCGTAGACGGCGTGGTGTTTGTCGCAGACTCGCTGGCAGTTCAGCGGGAGCGGAACGTTCAGGCGTTTCAAAATCTTCAGGAAAATCTGGCAGCATACCGGAAAGACATTGCCCAAATTCCCCTTGTAATTCAATACAACAAAAGGGATCTGGCGGATAAGGGGATTCCACTGATTTCGGTGGAAGAACTTGAAGCGGATCTGAATTCGGTATGCCGGGCGCCTCCCATACCCGCCAGTGCATTGACAGGAGACAATGTCGTGTTGACCCTGAAAAAAATCATTTCCCTGACAATGACATCGTTACAGAAATCCTTATAAATTGGAGGGAGTCATGGCAGACGCCTCATCATCACTTCAGAATTCATACATCGGATTATCTGATTCGGAATCCGGTTCCGAACCGGATTCGAATTCCCATAATATGCCGCATTCTGACCAATTCTCTCCGCTGCAACCGCTGAAGGCCATTGTACTCTCATTGGACTGGGAGATTTCAGACAATACCATTTCAAGTTTTTTGTTGGAAATCCAGAGACTGAATACCATCATGCAGGGAGATGCGGTTGTTCAGAAATTTCTTCAGCTTCTCGATTCTCTGGGGAAATATGTATTCAGGCGGAAAAATATGGTTCACCCCGACTCGATACGGCTGCTGCATTCCGCATATGAAAGTCTTGAGCAGGTTCTGTTAAACCCGGACATGGATGAAGCTGCGCGACGGAGTCTGCTATTCCATCAATTGGCCGAATACCGGAAGCTGAAGGAAAAAGTATCCCTCCAGCCGGATGACCAGGCTTCAAAATCAGTGTCTGATACAACCATTTCCGAGGGGGAATCCGACTCCGGTTCCAAACTGAAAGCGCCGGTTCCCATTCCGGATATGCCCGAAGAAAAATCCGGTTCAGCAAAGCCGGAAACCATGCTCCCGCCGGCTACCCCCCCGTTGCATCCTCATGAGGCATTCAGTCTTGCCCTTGAGGAGATCAAATACATGATTCAAGCCGAATTTCGAGCCATTCGGGCAGAAATCCATCTGTGGCGAATGGAAAAATAATCACTCATGAACGCATCAACACAACCCATGGAAAACGAAATTCAGACCCTGTTGCGTGAGGCCGATCTGTATCAGGCCATGGGGCTTTATGAGGAAAGCCTCAAAATTTATACAAAACTGATTTCCAGAACCGGAGATCTGAATCCGGAGCTTCAGAAAGAGATTCTTCAACGAATATCCATTGCCAGGCGCCATCTTCACGAGATCGAAGCCGAAAAACCGACCATATTTTCGACAAAAGAACTTTCAATTCTTCAACAGAGTCAGGCGACAGAAGAAACGGTTCCGGACATGCTGGAAAGTGGCCAGGCCCTGGTCGATCTGGGTCTTTTTAAAGAGGCGGCATCGGAATATCAGAAGGCCTTTCAAAAAGAAGTCAACAATCCGGACTGCCTGCATCGCTATATGGAATGTCTGTTTCGGCTGATGACGCCCAGGCAGGTTCTGGAACAGGTGTCATTGGTGATTGAGCGTCACGCACCGGATAACAAAATCAGGGCCGGGATTCTGATGCTGATTGGAACAGCACTTGAAAAGCGGGATCAGAAAGATCTGGCATTGGAGGTACTGAAATCCGCACTGTCATTGGACCCGGAAAGCAGTGAGATCGACGCCCGGCTGAATGCCCTGATGACACAACTGACGCCGGGTTCCCGTTATGATCATCTCATCAATCAGAATCTGATTACGCCCGGCCAACTTCAACGGGCACTGATTCAGGCTCAAAAGTCACATAAGAGCGTGGAATCTGTTCTGATGGATGAATTCCATATCGCCAAAGCCGATATCGGCAAGTCACTTTCCCTGTTTTATGGATGTACATTCAAATCATTTGATCCCAAAACACCCATGCCCCATGAACTGGTATCCAGCCTGAAAAAATCTTTTCTGATGCATGACATGTGGGTCCCCATCAGTTGGGGAAAAAACGGTATCGAAATCATTGTTGACGATCCGCGGGATATCCGCAAAACCGATCACATCCGCGCATTGATCAAATCACGTAATATTGTCATTTACGTTGGAATCCGGGAGGATATCGAACAATTCATCCATCTGTTGTATCAGGCTAACCCATCCCGGTCCGTTGAAGAATCAATTGATCTGGAAAGTCTGATTCCGGACATTGCGTTTGATGAACCGGAAGAGATCGATCAGGAGCTGGCTTCTCTGGATGAAAATGCCAGCCAGGTTGTTCGGCTGGTCGATCAGATTATGGTCACCGCATATCGAAACGGGGTATCGGATATCCATATCGAACCATCCGCAATCACCGGCAAAACCGGAATCCGCTTTCGCATGGATGGGGTGTGCCAGGAATATCTGAAGGTTCCCAATACCATGGCCAAAGGTCTGTTAAGTCGAATCAAAATTATGGCCAATCTGGATATATCGGAACGCAGGTTGCCCCAGGATGGCAAAATCAGTTTCAAACGCAAAAATATTCCCCCTTTTGAGTTGCGGGTGGCCACAATTCCGACTGCCGGTGGATATGAGGATGCCGTACTCCGGATTCTGGCCAAGGCCGGCGCCATGCCCCTGGAAAAAATGGCTCTCAATTTTCGAAATATGCAAATCATGCAGCGGATTCTGGTACAGCCCTACGGATTGATTCTGGTTGTGGGGCCAACCGGGTCCGGAAAAACCACAACCCTTCATGCGGCCCTGGGTCATATCAATAAACCCGGAATCAAAATCTGGACAGCGGAAGATCCGGTTGAAATCACCCAGTTGGGGCTGCGGCAGGTTGAGGCAAAACCCAGAATCGGACTGGATTTTGCCAGAATCATGCGGTCATTTCTGCGCTCGGATCCGGATGTCATCATGATCGGTGAAATGCGGGATGAAGAAACCGCATCCGTCGGCGTCGAGGCATCCCTGACCGGCCATCTGGTCTTTTCAACCCTTCATACCAACAGCGCACCGGAAACCGTGACACGGCTTCTGGACATGGGGATGAACCCTCTGAATTTCTCGGATGCATTTCTGGGCGTGCTGGCTCAGAGACTGGTCCGGACACTCTGCAAAAAATGCCGCAAGGCTTATAATCCCACTCAGGAAGAGTTTGACGACATTGTCACGGCTTATGGCCCTGAGGATTTTCGAAGAACAGTGGTTGTCTGGTCAAAAGACTTGACGTTGTACAGGGCTGTGGGCTGTGAAGAATGTTCCGGCAGCGGATACAAGGGCCGAATGGGAATTCATGAGCTGATGGAGGGAACACCAGCCATCAAGCGTCTGATCAAAAAACAGGCATCATCGGAAGCATTGTTTGCCCAGGCCAGCTCAGAGGGAATGGCAACATTAAAACAGGATGCCATACAAAAAATGCTTCAGGGCCTGACCGACATCAAGGAGGTCAACCGGGTATGCATTGCGTGATAACCGGTCATCAACCTACATCCACGCAAATGGAAAAACAGAATCCAGAATTCAGAAGACAGAATTCGGAATAAAATTGAGATATGCGTATTGAGAAGCCGCTGGACCGTCCAACGACTGCTCAGCCTGGATGCTGTTTGCAGCTCCTTCAGTCTTCAGCCTTCGGACTTCAGCTTTTTTCATCGCTTGGGGGTGAACCATCCGGAATGATTCATGAGCGTTTACCGGAAAAATCGGTTTTGACATACCATGCTGACAATAAATGAAATTTTTTACAGCATTCAGGGCGAATCACTTCATGCCGGATTACCCTGCGTGTTTATCCGGCTGGCAGGCTGCAATCTTCGCTGTGCCTGGTGCGATACCCGGTACGCGTATTTCGAAGGGCAGGATATGGCTATTGGCGATGTCCTGGAGGCGATATCCGCCTATCCGTGCAGGCTGGTCGAAATAACGGGCGGTGAACCCTTGATTCAGGCTGAAACACCCCTGCTGATTCACTGTCTTCTGGAAAATGGATACACGGTCCTGATGGAAACCAATGGCAGCCTGAATATCGACCGGGTGGACCGGCGGTGTGTCCGGATTGTGGACATCAAATGCCCGTCAAGCGGCGAAGACGATCACAACGATCTGCACAATCTCAACCGGATGTCGGAGCTGGATCAACTGAAATTTGTCATCGGATCGCGGGTTGATTACGAATTTGCCAGGATCATGCTTCAGAAAAAACCGGTATGGGTAAAAGACGATCATATCCTGTTTTCACCCGCAAACCGTCTGGTATCACCGGCGCAACTGGCAAAATGGATACTGGACGATGGACTGGGGGTCAGGCTTCATCTGCAACTGCATAAAATCATCTGGCCCGACATCAATCGCGGCGTATGAGGTCTTATTGACATGACTGGCAACAAAAAAGCCGTTATTCTTTCCAGTGGCGGCATAGACTCGACAACGGTTATGGCCATTGCCTTCCATGACGGATATGAACTGTACAGCCTGAGTTTCGACTATGGCCAAAGACACCGGTATGAATTGAATGCCGCCAGAAAAATAGCCGATGTCTTTCAGGTTGTCAGACATCTGGTGGTTCAGGTGGATATGAAGGCCATCGGCGGATCGGCGCTTACCTCTGATCTGGCTGTGCCAAAATCCCGCGAGCTTCAATCCATGAGCCGGGATATTCCCATCACCTATGTTCCGGCCCGAAACACCATTTTCCTGTCCTATGCACTGGCATGGGCGGAAGTCCTGGAATCATCGGATATTTTTATCGGTGTCAATGCGGTTGACTACAGCGGTTATCCGGATTGCCGGGCGGAATACATCCAGGCATTTGAACATATGGCCAATCTGGCCACCCGATCCGGTGTCGAAGGTAAAACCCGGGTCAAAATTCAGGCCCCCCTTCTTTATCTGGACAAGTCACAGATCATTCAGAAAGGACTGACACTGGGAGTGGATTATGCCCTGACCCACAGTTGTTATGATCCGGGACCGGATGGGCTGGCCTGCGGTCAGTGTGACAGTTGTATTCTTCGAAGAAATGGATTTATTAACGCCGGTGTGATTGACCCGACGCGGTATCAGTCATCAGCGATGTAATCCGGCCAGGGAACTTCATGAGCATGAGGGGGGCTCAGCGTCTGATTTTTGACATATTATTTTTTTTATTCTTGTAACACCTTGAATTTGAAGCATGATCACACTGGAAAGAATCAGCGGGCCGCCGCTCCAGAAACGCCAGTCAACCGGTTCGGACAGAAAAACAATACCCAGTATGGATGTAAAAATGAGTTCTGTCATCATCAGAATGCCACTTTCCCAGCTTTTGCAATATCCAATGCCATTGGTCATGAGCAGTTGACCGAACAGGGATGCGGTGACAATGATCAAAATAAACCCCCAGTCCCTTCCGGTGGCGGGCATTCCGGGATTTTTGATGAACATTGGAAAGGTGATCAGAGTCCCCAGCAGACAAAAATACAGATAAATGGTGACGGCGCCATGATCATGTCTCAGTTTTTTGATGACGGTCACGGCCAGCCCGGTAAAAATGGCGCTGAGAACCCCCATCACCTGCCCCAGAACATTTCCCTCCAGCTTGAAGTCAAACAGAACCGCAACGCCTGAAATGGCGATCAAAACCCAGAAAAGTTCAGCCAACGTGATTTTTTCACCGAATAGAAGTAACGAAAACAATGCGGTAAATGCTGGAAATGAAAAGAAAAGCACCATCGCTGTCGATATCGGAATCAGCCGGATGGCCGTGATGATCGATAAAAAGGCAATTGAGCCAACAATGCCCCGAACAATCAAGAGCGGAATGTTGTTCCCCCGGAAGGGATTTTGATATCGACCGGAAATGGCGATACAGAAAATCATGTTGGATAAAAATCGGTAAAACGCAATATCCCATATCCGGAACTGGGGATCGATCAGTTTGACGGTGCCATCCATTATGGCAAACATCATTGACGACAGCAGCAGCATGGCAGGCCCGATATGGGATGACACAAAGGTGATCATATGGCGTCGTAGCTTTTGAATGTGAGAGAATGTAAAAAATAGTGGTCAGAAATCAGTGGCCAGTGTAGGGGCGACCGGCCGGTCGCCCCTACAGCTTGTCGATATGATTTTGGGAAGACAGCTCGGAAGAGATGTCAATGATTGATTCTCCTCCAGGCTGTGAACCGCTTCAATCAGAAAGACTCAGCAGCCGGTTGAGTCCGATCAGGAAAAAGGTATACGCCTGAGGCTGTTCACGGACAGTTCCCATAAACGCCATTGCAAGCCGTTCGGCTTTTTTCTTCCAGATCGGGTCATGGGTGATTGTTGCCAGCGTGACCAGGTTATACAGGGTGACGGAATTGGCGGATGGCAACGCCCCGTCATAGATTTCCTTGGGCCTTACCGGCAGATCGCTGTCCCGCAATGCACTGGTAAAAAAGCCGCCTTCTGTCTCATCTGCAAATTCGGATTCCATGTTCGCCTGCAGTCGAATCGCTTCCGGGAGATAGCCCGGATTGGCATCTGCCTGATAGAGATCGAGCAGGCCGTGGATCAGAAATGCATAATCATCTGCAAGGGCCAAAATGCCGGATTCACCCAGCCGGTGGCGGTGAAGCAGCCTGCCGGATGAATCCCGCATCTCCCGCAATATCCAGTCTGCTGCTGCTTCTGCCATTTTCAAATATTCCGGATTCTTCAGAATCTGTGAACCCTGAGCCAACGCCGCGATCATCAGACCGTTCCAGTCTGTCAAAATTTTATCATCCAGAAGGGGCCGGATACGGGTTTTACGAATATCTGAAAGACGATCGCGAATGTTGTTCCAGTCTTTCTGTAGCCTGGATTCTTCCGTCTTCAGGCTGTCAGCCCACTGATGCAATGGCCGTCTCAGATAAAGAATGTTTGATCCTGCTGCCTGCCCCGTGGCTTCATCATGGAAATTGCCATCGGCCCGGATATCAAATATCTTTTCCCACAGGTCTGCTTCCGGACCAGCGGCGCGTTTAAACTCATCCCGATGCCAGACATAAAAGCGCCCTTCCTCCCCTTCGCTGTCCGCATCCTCGGCGGAATAAAAAACACCTTCGGGAGACATCATATCCTGTTTCAGGTAGGTAAAAATATCCCGGGCCGTTTGAGCAAATTCCGGATGTTGCGTTGATGCGAATGCATTCAGATATGCCATGGATAACAGGGCCTGATCATAAAGCATTTTTTCAAAATGCGGCAGAATCCATTTCTCGTCTGTTGAATATCGATGAAACCCAAATCCCACATGATCCCATATCCCACCGTTTCGCATGGCCAGAAGCGTTTTTTCCACCATCGGAACAGCCGCCGGATCACCTGCGGATTGCGCCCACTGAAGCAGAAACAGAAGCCGGTGGGGAGTCGGAAACTTGGGGGCAGACTCAAACCCGCCGTAATTGACGTCAAAGCGTTGCTTCAGCCAGCCAAATGCTGTGCGGGACGGTGAATCATCCAGTTGGGTTGAAGATGAAAAGGTAAATGTGGTCTTCAGATACCCGGTCATCTGTGCTGCGGCATCCACGATCCGTTGCCGCTGACCATGCCACATCCCGCTCAACTGGCGGCACAGATCGATCATGCCGGGTTGTCCGAACCGGCTGGTCAGGGGGATATAGGTGGCAGCAAAAAATGGTTTTCTGTCCGGCGTCAAAAAGACCGAAAGGGGCCAGCCGCCCTTGCCGGTGATCAGATTGCAGGCGGCCATATAAACCGCATCGATATCGGGGCGTTCCTCACGGTCCACCTTGATACAGACAAACGAATCATTCAGATTTCGGGCGGCCTCCTCGTTTTCAAAGGATTCGTGCGCCATAACATGGCACCAGTGGCAGGTGGCATATCCAATGGATACAAACACCGGTTTGTCCGCCAGCCTGGCCTGTTCAAAGGCCTCGTCACCCCATGGATACCAGTCTACCGGATTGTGGGCATGCTGTAACAGATAGGGGCTTTTTTCATGAATCAATCGATTATGTTTCATAACGGTCTCCTTATGTCTTAAGAACACGGTTATGGTATGCATGAAAGCGGTGTTGGCAAGAGCAGTCAGGATGGCTGGATCATCCGGCTACCAGGTGCTGAACGGAAATTCTGCTGATAATGGATTCGACTGCGGTTTCGGCAAACTTTTTCAACCATTCCAGTTTTTTTTCTTTGGGGCGAACCACTTCAAAGTCTCCCGATATGCCGGCTGTTTCGGCAGCCCAGTCAATGGCATCTTCCAGATTGCCCAACCGGTCCACCAGACCCAGTTCAAGCGCAGTCTCGCCGGACAGGATTCTTCCATCTGCAACCGAACGAATTTTATCAATTTCCATATTTCGTCCTGCGGCAATCGCGTCAATAAACTGGCGATGGATCTGATCGGAAAAATTCTGAAGCAGTTCCCGGTCCGCATCGGTCATTTGTCGCATGGGTGAGCCGGTATCCTTGAATGTGCCGCTTTTGATGACAACCGGCGCCAGGCCGATTTTTTTCAGAATTTCTTCCAGGTTGGTAAAACTCATGATCACACCGATGCTTCCGGTGATGGTTCCGGGATTGGCCACGATTCCGCTGGCGCCGGCTGCAATGTAGTAGCCCCCGGAAGCCGCAACCGCTCCCATGGATGCAATGACCGGCTTGACCGGAAGCGTTTTTTGAAGTTCACGATAAATTTCCTGGGAAGGTCCAACGGATCCACCCGGTGAATCTACCCGCACGACAATGGCTCGAACCGACGCATCCTTCCGAAATGTTTTGATGTTCTCAAGAATGTCGGTTGATTCCATGATATAGCCGGTCACCTCGATCACGCCGATTTTGTCGTTGTCTGCGGTATCGAATTCAGTCAGACCGGTTTGATTCAGAACAATGGCAACCAGCAGGGTAACCGTCAGAAAAACAGATGCACAGACTGTGCTGAATATGAGAAGAAAAAAAAGATAGGGATGTCTGCGGGAAAACATGGCTGATATCTCACTGAATGATGGTGGTCAGCCGGATGTCAGGAAGTCGTAAAGGACCACGATATCCTGACCTGCCGACTTTCGGATGGTTGAATAATATACTCAAAACGATATGAAATTACATATCGTTTTCACGGCAAACGATTATGAATCATTCGGGATGATTCATCCCCATTTATGAAAACCAGGCAATGATGATGGATCAGGACTGTTCGTAGTGACGCCGTCAGGCGTTTTTTAAAAATGCCCTTACGGGCACACTACGAACAGAGGGAAGCATTCCGGTCGAATGCTATTTTCACGGTAACCGCTCAGGCAGGACGCTAACGGCCAAATCGCCTGCAAGCGGACTGACCACTTGATTACTGACAAAAAAATATTACCGGGAAACAAAAAAAGGGACATTGAAACACGCAACTGCACCGGTTTCAGGTCCCCTTTTTGATATGCAAAAATCAGTAACGCGTTTAGCCGCTGAATTTTTCCTGGAGATTTTCCCGCAGAATTTCACCAAATTCGGAAGATGCCGGTTTCAGGCTACTGACATATTCTGTCAAAAGGGTATGATCATCATCAATTTCAAGACGCTTGATCGACAGTCCGATTCGTCTTTCTTCGGTATTGATGTTCATGACCTTGGCCGTGATCGCATCGCCGACGTTGAATTTGCCAACCGGCGTCTTGATCTTTTCCTTGCTGATTTCAGAGACATGAACAAGGCCTTCCACCCCTTCCTCCAGCTCGACAAAAACACCAAAGTCAGTCAGGTTGGTAATGGTTCCGGTAATCACCGTTCCCACTTCATAGCGCTGCGTAACCGTCTTCCAGGGATCATCATTCAATTGTTTGATGCCCAGAGAAAACCGTTCGCTGTCCTTGTCGATATCCAGAACAATTGCCTGAACCACATCCCCTTTTTTGTAGAGATCAGAGGGGTGTTTGATCCGTTTGGTCCAGGAAATATCGGAAATATGAACCAGGCCATCAATGCCTTCATCAATTCCGATAAAAATGCCAAAATCCGTTATATTTTTGATTCGGCCCTCGATCGTGGTGCCGATCGGGTATTTTTCGCTGATCACGTCCCACGGATTGGGCGCAACCTGTTTCATGCCCAAAGAAATCCGTCTGTTTTCCGGCTTGATATCCAGAACCACGGCATCAATTTTGTCGCCGACAGACATGACCTTGGAGGGATGTCGAATCTTCCGGGTCCAGGACATTTCAGAAACATGAATCAGCCCCTCGATGCCTTCTTCGAGTTCGATGAATGCACCATAATCGGTCAGGCTGACCACCTTGCCGGTGATGCGTGTGCCAACCGGATATTTGCTGATGGCAGACAGCCATGGATCTTCACTTAATTGTTTGATGCCCAGAGAGACCCGTTCTTTTTCGACATCCAGATTGAGGACCTTGACCGTAATTTCGTCTCCGACCTTGAACAACTCTGATGGATGTTTGACCCGACCCCAGGAAATGTCGGTAATATGAAGCAATCCGTCCACGCCGCCCAGATCGACAAACACGCCGTATTCCGTAATATTTTTGACAACACCATTCAGTATTTTGCCTTCATGGATGGATGTCAGTGTTGCAGACCGCTTGGTTTCGCGTTCCTGCTCGAGCAGAATCCGCCGTGACAGAACGATGTTGCTTCGCTTGCGGTTATATTTTAAAATTTTGAATTCAAAGGTCTTTCCCACCATTTCATCCAGGTTGCGAATCGGGCGAAGGTCTGCCTGAGACCCCGGCAAGAAGGCCTGAACCCCGACATCAACCGAAAAACCACCCTTTACGCGGGCCAGGATGACACCCTGAATGATGCCGTCATTTTCATGGATTTGTTTGATTTCTTCCCAGACCTTGACCTTGGCGGCCTTTTCTTTGGACAGGATGACAACCTCGTTTTCGTCATCCCACCATTCCACCATGACCTCAACCGGATCGCCAGCCTTTGCGGTGATATTTCCCGTTTCATCCCGAAACTCGTTGATGCGGATCTGTCCCTCGGATTTGTACCCGATATCAACCAGAACAAAGTCTCTGTCAACCGAGATGATTCTGCCGGTGACCACTTCTCCTTCTGCGAAACGTTTGAAGCTTTCCTCATACATTTCCATCAGGCTGTCCATCGTGTCGCCGGAATCCATGTTGTCCTCATAGACAGCATCTTCGGCTGCCTGTGAAACTTCCGGGTTCTGGTCTTCCATTTGCAAATCGGATTGCATGCCTACTGTTTCTGAAACGGTTTGATCTGGTTGTTCCTGGATTGTTTGATTGTGCTCTTCCATGAAAAAAAGTTCCCCCTGAACCAATATGAAATATTATGCCTTATAGCATATCTGGGCATTTTTAGCAGACTATTATTAAAAACACAATCAATAAATTCCACGTTCCAGACCTCTTTCTCTAAAACTNNATATTGTTGTAAAATTTTATAAGGCTGCTATATGTAGATATTTTAGTGTGTGTGATGAATTTTGATGTCAAAATTTTTAGCGTAAATCAGCCCTCTTTTAACGAGGTCTGACGTTCAGAGGATAAGGCTCGAAAAGCAGGTCAGGCCACACAGGGAAGTTGCGTTTTTTACCGCCGCAATGACGGCCCGTTCCATGACTCTGGCGCCCAGCGACCCGACAACGCTGACATCTGCGGCAACAGAGCCGGTTGACATGGCAAAAATCGTATCGCCATCAACCATCGAATGCGCGGGTCTCATGGTTCTGGCATACCCGTTCTGGGACATGGCGGCCAGCTTGGTTGCCTGTGCCTTTGTCAGCGATGCATTGGTAGCGACCACGCCAATTGTCGTGTTGCCGCTGAAGAGATTTTTTTTGTCGGCATACGATTGAATCATGACTGTTTCCGTATCCTCAATTGATAACAGGTCTTCAGAAAGAAGGCCTGCAATTTTTTTTCCGGACAGCGGGTCAATGACATCGCCCAGACAGTTGACGGCCACAATCGCGCCGATTTTCAGTTCGCCGATCTGGAGGGCATACCATCCCAGTCCGCTTTTCATGGCCCGATTCATCCCCAGAATTTTTCCCAGGGTGGCGCCGGTTCCGGCGCCGATACATCCCTGCCTCCGATCCGGATTTTTCGCATTCAAACAGGCCTGATATCCCATGTCCTTGTCCGGCCTGACCCGGTGGTCTCCAACCAACAGATCAAACAATACGGCCCCGCATACAATGGGCACCCGGGTTACCTGGACATCAAAACCAATCTGTCTTTCTTCCAGATAGGACATGACGCCGCCTGCGGCATCCAGTCCGAATGCACTGCCCCCGGACAGAAGGATGCCATGAACCGTCGATACCAGATTCACCGGGTCCAGAAGATCGGTCTCCCGTGTTCCTGGCGCGCCACCGCGAACATCAACACCGGTTGTAGCTCCTGTTTCGCAGAGGATCACGGTGCAGCCGGTTGCTGCATCCAGGTTTTGGGCATGACCAACCTGAATTCCGTCAATTTCCACAAATTCAATTTCTTTAATCATTCTTTCAATTTCCTGTGAATGAGGGCGTGCGGAAACAGCAGAAAATGGGAGGGGGTTTCCGAATGGGATTTTATACAGCAAAACCGGTCAAACTGCAAAATTCATTTTTTAATATCCGCTTTTAAAATTGATATTGATATTGATGTTGATTTTTCAGTTACGTATCGCCTAAATTCTCAATAACTCCGGGCAGTGACAGGGCATTGTCATATAAACCATATAAACCATCGGGCAAGGGCGCGGTATGGGCATCCCGGGTCTTGAGCATAACTGCCATGACGGTAATATCTGGATTTCTGGAGTTTGAATCCGGGGCAGTCGGCAATGATTTCCGGTTGCAGATATTGGTTTGATCCATTCCAACCGTATCCATCAAAACAGGGAAAATCAAGAACGAATTGATTCGGCAATCAAATCAGGGCAGGCTGGTGTTCCCCCCGGTCACGCCATTTGACCGGATAAATTGACTTTACCCATGATTTTAAGATATTGTGATTGCCTACACTGCTCAATCCGAAAAGAAGGAAAACGCCATGACTGATTCCATCGGGAATCATGAACTCTCATTAGCATTGGATTATGTTCAATACACCTGCCAGAACGTCTTTTTAACCGGCAAGGCGGGCACCGGCAAAACCACGTTTTTGCATACCCTGAAAAACCAGTGTCCCAAACGCATGATTGTGGTGGCCCCCACAGGAGTGGCCGCGGTCAATGCCGGCGGGGTGACCATTCATTCGTTTTTCCAGTTGCCATTTGGTCCCATTCCGCCGGATCATGTTGAGCCGGGCGGTAGTCTCGGATCTGTCAGACCGGGCAGCCATTACCGGTTCAGCCGCCAGAAGATCGACATCATCCGAAGCCTGGATCTCTTGATCATTGACGAAATCAGCATGGTACGCGCCGATCTGCTGGATGGCGTCGATGCGGTGCTGCGCCGCTTTCGCCCGGGAGACAAGCCATTCGGGAACGTGCAACTGCTGATGATTGGCGACATGCAGCAACTGGCGCCGGTGGTCAAGGAAGATGAATGGCAGGTCCTGCGCGAACACTATGAGACCATGTTTTTCTTCAGCAGCCTGGCCCTTCGCCAGACCGGGATGGTGAGCATCGAGCTGAAACATATCTACCGGCAGCGTGATGCAGACTTTATCGATCTGCTGGGCAAGGTTCGAAACAACTGCATGGATGACGCGGCGCTGACCCTTTTGAACCAGCGCTGCCAACCGGAGTTTGCCAGCAAGGGGCCCGAAGGCTACATCACCCTGACCACCCACAATCATCAGGCCGACCGGATCAATGCGGCCCGCCTGGCGGACTTGCCCGGTCGCGAGAAACGGCTGCGCGCCACGGTGGAAGGGGATTTTCCACCATATGCCTTTCCCACGGTGGAAGAACTGGTGCTCAAGCCCGGGGCGCAGGTGATGTTTGTCAAAAATGACAGTTCTCCGGAAAAACGCTATTATAATGGAAAGATCGGCCGTTTCAAAAATATCCGCGATGATGCGCTGATGGTTGAATGTCCGGATCTTTCCGAGCCCATTGCCGTGGAACAGGCCGAGTGGAAAAACGTCAAATACACCATCAACGCAGAAACCAAAGCCATTCAGGAATCCGAATCCGGCAAATTTATCCAGTATCCCCTCAAACTGGCCTGGGCAATCACGATTCACAAAAGCCAGGGCCTGACATTTGACAAGGCCATCATCGATGCGCGGGCCGCATTTGCCGATGGTCAGGTGTATGTGGCCCTCAGTCGCTGCCGCACCCTCGACGGGCTGGTGCTCAGCTCCCCCATTGAACAGCGCAGCATCAAAAGCAGCGCCGTAGTGGAGGCATTTGTCCAAACCATCGACCAGGACTCACCCGGACCGGAACAACTCCAGTCGGCCAGACGGGATTACCAGTTGGCGCTTCTCGACGAACTGTTTGATTTTTCACAGAGCTGGCGCTGTCTGCTGACCTGTATCAAAATCGCCAACGAACACAAATCCATCCTTTTGGGAGCCACCCCTTCGTTTTTTGGCGGCATCCTGGAGCCGGTCAAGGACCAGATCATGGGTGTTGCGGACAAATTTGCCATTCAGCGCGCCAGTATTACCAACACCCGTGATCCCGAATCCTGTCCACTGCTTCAGGAAAGGGTCTGCAAGGCAGTGGCGTACTTTGACGAAAAAATCAAATCCCTGGTGCTATCCCCCTTGAGCGCCGTGGTGGTGGAAACCGACAATCAGGAGGTGAGAAAGATTCTGACCGCCGCCATTGACGCGGCGCGGACCCAGGCCACAGCCAAGCAATACTGCCTCGATTCCTGCCGATCAGGTTTTGTTTTTGCCGATTATCTCAAAACCCGAAGTCTGGCCCAATTTCAAAAACCGGCGGATCGACCTGGGCAGGCAAAGGCCGGAACACCGGTTCCGGACACGGTGGCACATCCCGAACTGTTCCAGTTGCTCAAAAAGTGGCGGCTTGAAACCGCCACAAAAGCCGATCAACCGGCATTCTGGGTTCTGCATAATGCGGTGCTGGCGGCGATTGCCAACCAGCTCCCGGCAACCCCTTCGGAACTGGTTGGCATCAAGGGCCTGGGGGGGAAAAAGGGCAAAACCTATGGGGCTGAAATTCTTGGGATGGTGGCGGAATATTGTCGGAAAAAGGCTGAAGGCTGAAGGAGATTTTATTTAAAAATACTGTTTTGGACCGGCTGGCATATAATCATTATTGATTTCAATCACCGATTACAGACCTCGTTAAAAGAGGGCTGATTTACGCTAAAAATTTGGACATCAAAATTCATCACACACCCTAAAATATCTATATATAGTAGCCTTATAAAATTTTACAACAATATATAGTTTTTATTTGGTTAATAAATATCGAAATGTCCAAATCTGCGTCAAGCTGACTCAACATACTGAAATATTTATGTTTAATTACATTATGAAAGTTTTAGAGAAAGAGGTCTGGATTAAAAGGAGGTGCCATGTTTAATTCCGTAAAAATCAGGCTGCTGGTTCTGACCATTCTTCTGGCCCTGGCGCCACTTTGTTCTGTGTGGGCGGATGATGTCGCAGACTCCATCAAGGAAGCCTTGAAACAGTACGAGAGTGGCGAGTTTGCCGATGCCGTACAAAGCCTGGATTATGCCTCACAGCTTATCCGTCAGAAAAAAGGCGGCCTACTGGAAGCCTTTCTGCCCGCTCCCCTTGCTGGATGGAAAGCGGAAGAGGCCCAGTCCTCTGCTGCCGGAGCCGCCATGTTTGGTGGTAGCGTGACAGCAGAACGGTCATATACAAAAGGGGACAGCCGTGTGCAGGTTAACATCATCACCGATTCTCCCATGATGCAGGGGATGATGGTCTTGTTCAGCAATCCCATGATGGCCACGGCGGATGGCGGCAAGCTGGAAAAAATCAATGGTGAAAAAGCCATTGTCAAATACAGCAAGGAAAATAAAGACGGCAACATCAACCTGGTTGTGGGCAACCGGTTCATGATCACCATCGACGGAAGCGATATCACCCGAGAGAATCTGCTTGCCTATGCCAAAGCCATGGATTTTAAAAAACTGTCCACCCTGCCGTAACCGGTGACACCCCATGAAAGCCATGATTCTGACCCGGGTCCATGACCTGACAACGGAAAACAGTCCGCTTCAGTTGGTCCATCTTCCCGACCCGGAACCGATCGGGAGTGAAATTCTGATTCGTGTGACAGCCTGTGGCGTCTGCCACACCGAACTGGATGAAATTGAGGGGCGAACGCCCCCGCCGGTTTATCCGGTCATTCCGGGCCATCAGATCGTGGGCCATGTGGCCGGATTTGGTCCGGATTCCACGCGGTTTGCGCCAGGCGACCGGGTGGGGGTCGCCTGGATTTATTCTGCCTGCGGGGTCTGTGATGTCTGCCGGAACGGATATGAAAATATCTGTCCATCGTTTCGGGCAACAGGTCGGGATGCCCATGGCGGCTATGCGGAATATATGACAATACCGGAAAATTTTGCCCATCCCATACCCGATATCTACAGTGACACCCAGGCTGCGCCCCTCTTATGCGCCGGAGCCGTCGGGTATCGGTCCCTTCGATTGACCGGCCTACAGAACGGCCAGTCTCTCGGCCTGACCGGATTTGGCGCCTCGGCACATATCGTGTTGAAACTGGTCGCATTTCAATATCCAAAAACCCGGATATCCGTATTTGCCAGAAATCCGTCAGAACAGGCATTTGCCCGGGACCTGGGCGCGGCCTGGGCCGGCGATACAGCGGATACACCCCCGGAAAACCTGGATGCCATCATTGACACCACCCCGGCCTGGACCCCGATTGTCCAGGCTCTCAAACATCTGAAGCCGGGTGGAAGGCTGGTCATCAATGCCATCCGAAAAGAAACCCGGGATCAGGATGCACTCCTTCAACTGGATTATGCCACGCATCTGTGGATGGAAAAAGAGATTAAAAGTGTTGCCAATGTCACCCGAAACGATGTTGGCGAATTTCTGGACGTTGCTGCCGGCGCAGGCATTTTTCCGGATGTGGAGACATTTTCCCTGGAACAGGCCAATGTGGCACTGATGGAATTGAAAAACCGAAAAATCCGGGGTGCCAAGGTGCTGGTTTTACCGTAACCCCCAACCGTTTCATCCGCCGCCGAAAATGATTTTTAACCACGAAACACACGAGAACCACGAAAAATTTTAAGCCATTAAACGTCTCCGCATCCACTTCCCAATTCCACAAATTCACCGACCTTCCCAACCTCCTATACGTTGAACGGTCATAATCTGCGATTCCCATCTGTAGAGACAAGGCATNNACCGTCCTGCC
Organism: Desulfobacteraceae bacterium UBA4064; assembly: GCA_002382065.1. GTDB lineage: Bacteria > Desulfobacterota > Desulfobacteria > Desulfobacterales > Desulfatirhabdiaceae > UBA4064. The sequence goes on along the minus strand of DFZE01000009.1, from coordinate 18,439 downwards.
GTGAAAGGCCGGCCCGGGAACACTCAAATCGTGACCAACTGAAGTATAACTTCCAATCTTCCCAACTTCCTGCCTCACCAGCCCGACGCCTCCCCCAGGCCCACCGAACCAGAATTATGGGACGCTCTTACCAATTGATCATTTGTTTTCAGGTCAATGATAGATTGTGCATTTTTGCCAATGTTCTGCCTTTTGCCACCGATTTGCTGACCGCATTCACCGAAATGTCAAGCCGGGTGGAAAGCCCGGTCATGCTGATTCCCAATGCTTCTCCTGCCCAATACCACATGAGGTGGAGACGGGCATCGGATGAGGCATTGGAAATTACCCGGACTACGATCGGTGGATATTTAAAGCGGTTGCGATATACTGTCGATGATCCGGTCGAATTCCTGGAGACTTTCTATTTTCAATGCCTTTCGAAACAGCGCCTTCAGCGTTTCAGTGGATTCTATGGATTTGATCTTTTGGGAGAGGGGCGTTATGATGTGAGTTCGGTTATGTTGACAGTTTGCCTGGGAAGAGCCCCCCTCTGATTCGTTCCATTTAATTCCTGTATTGGCAAATATTTCCATTTTCTTTATCTGAACCCACACCGCGAAACACCAAATGAATGGACCATGGTGGAGCGCCCGCTCCTGCAGCAGTTGGCTGTCATGGGCTGGGAATACCTGCAGGGCGATATGGATTACCCGCAAAAAACTTTTCGGGAAAACTTCCGGGATGTGCTGTTGCGGGAGCCATTGCGCAAAGCCATCCTCAAAATCAACTCGGCCGAAAATCTGGACCATATCACCATTGACCGGGCCATCCGCGAACTGGAACGCTCCGATAAGTCCGGTGGCCTGGACCGCAACCGGGAACTGACCGAAAAACTGATCAAGGGGGTTTCAGTGCCATGGGCAACCGGCGGCGACAGCCCCCATTCCCGAAATGTAACGGTCAGGTTCATCGATTTCGACCTGGCCAGTCAGTCCAGTGACTCGTTTCTGGCCATCAATCAGTTCCGCATCGATTATATCGGCCGGGTGGGCTTCGTGATCCCTGACGTGATCCTGTTCGTCAACGGCATTCCCCTTGTCATCATCGAATGCAAGAGCCCCAGCCTGGCAGGTTTCTGGGAAAGCATCCCTGCCCGCAATAAGCTCAAGGCAGACATTCAAGCGACACTTCTTCAGCCAGCCTACACAAAGCCGCCGGGTTTGATAAAAAAACGCGCCCAGATCATCAGCCGGGTGATGGCGATTGCGGATAAGAATAATGATGTCATTCTTTACGCGGAGTAAACATGGAACTGGTCTATACAATAAGCCGCTCACCCAAACGCAAGAAACTGACGATTACCGTCGAACGGGACCGCAGTGTGGTAGTGCATGAGCCTGAATCNNTGACATGCGCAAAAGTATGAATTGCCTCATCCTCCCGGAAAGGAACTGGTAAACGGGGACTCGGCTCTTTATCTGGGTCGTCAGTATCAAATTGAAGTTGTCCGGGATGGTTCGGAAGAGATTCGTTTCGAGCAACGTTTCCTGATCCCGTCATGTCTTTCAGGTGAACGTAAACACATGCTGCGCAACTGGTGCATGGACAGGGCAAAGCAGTGGCTGCTTGAGAATGGCCAAATATTGGAGGAGGATATCTAAAATCTGTCAGGTTTCAAATCCGGAATCTGCCGGATGAAATTAAAACCAACTCCGCTGAAAATCCATCCGTTGCTCGAAAAACCTTGACAATGAATTCCGGAAAATTTTATTGATCCATCCAATCCGGACTTTTGACGGATGAATTCATAACACATAACACGAAAGGAATTGAAGATGACCCGTAAATTTTGTTTTCCACTGCCAACCGTATGCCTGGCCTTGCTCCTGTTCGCCGTTACAACCGCTGTTTGGGCTGAGCCGGTTAAACTGACATACAGTTCTTTTTTTCCACCCTCCCATATTCAAAGCGTTCTGGCGGATGAATGGTCCAGGGAAGTCGAAAAACGGACCAACGGCCAGGTCAAAATCGAATTTTTTCCGGGACAAACTCTGACCAAGGCCAATCAGACCTATGACGGGGTGGTCGAAGGACTGTCCGACATCGGATTTTCCTGCCTCGCCTATACTCCCGGACGGTTCCCGGTGATGCTGGCCGTGGATCTACCGTTTGGGTACACCAGCGGGGTTTCGGCCACCAGGGTCATCAATCATGTCTATGCCCACTACAAACCCACGGAAATGGCGGATACACAGGTCATGTATCTGCACGCGCACGGTCCGGGCCTGGTTTTTACCAAGGACAGACCCATCCTGAAGCTGGAAGATATGAAAGGCCTCAAATTCAGAAGCACCGGCACCAGTGCCGATGTGGTCAAGGCCCTGGGAGGAACCCCGGTCGCCAAGGCCATGCCCGAAACCTATGAAATGCTTCAAAAAGGGGTTGTGGACGGATCGGTTTATCCTCTTGAATCCAACAAAGGCTGGAAACTGGGGGAAGTGGTACGATACGGGACAGCCAATTTTTCATCCGCCTATACCACTTCTTTTTTTGTGGTCATGAACAAGGACCGCTGGAATTCCCTTTCCCCGGAGATTCGGAAGACCATCGAAGCCATCAATGCCGAATGGATTGTCAAACACGGCGAGGCATGGGACAGCAGCGATATGGTCGGCCTGAAATATATGCTGGATCAGGGTGGACAAATTTACGGTCAGGACAGCAAGGAAAGTGCCAGATGGAAGGCCGCTGTCGCGCCGATCCTGGATGCCTATGTCAGGGATCTGGACGGAAAAGGATTCAAGGGCAAGGAAATTATCGATTTCATTGGTAAAGCCGTACAGCAGTTTCAGTGACCTGTTGCCGGGATTGCCCTTTCTCCGATATTCGGAACCGGGCAATCCCGATTCAGGGCGTAATGGGCGGCCATGAAATTATGCGTTTCTTTGCAGCCTGACGTGGCCGAAAGATTGTTACGGAAATGGGAATAACCATTGAACAGAATTCCATGGGCGCCTCAAACTTTCCCAATTCTCGTTTCCCGGTCAGATCAAACCATATGGGGTATTCACATATCCAATCAGTCGGAAGTTCCAATTCCATTTATGAATGATATTCAATTGACCCGGCCGCAGAAATTCATTTCAGTAAAAACAGGTAAAGGATGGCATGGCTTTTTGGAGGACATCATGGACAGGAATAACTTGAAACAACTCCTGGCAGGGCTCTGTATATCCGGCCTTGTATCGAGTGCGGTCCTTATATCGGGTTGCAATTCGCAGAGCTCAGACGCCTGATCAGGATCCAAACCGGGTACAGGTATAGCATTTTTCATATGACTTGATATTTTTTGCATTTTTAATATTCGTTATAGGCCAACTCTGAAGCACATGAGTACATATGTAGGCCCTGCGTACCCCGATATTTGCCCTATAAGTACCTGAAGATGTAGCTCATATGCTTTATCACGTGTTCGTATCACATGCGGTAATAGCCAGTTATTCAATGAGAAAAGATAGATATCAAGTCATGTAGAATATGCTATAGTACCCAAAGCGGTTGATCAGGATCAAAACAGGGTGCAGGTGGCACCCAAACAACCACAACAACAACCCAGCCCGGCACGGGCTGAGGCGGTGTCAAAAAGCAGTAAAACATAGTGCAGGTGGCGCTATCCAAACATTCAGTGCTCATTCGATGCGTATAAATTTTCACGCATCACTACCCAGATTTTGACCACTTCTTTTCATGCGTATCCATATTATAACAGTCCAATTGCCATCCTTTGCCTGTCATGAAATACGCCTATGAACCGGTCTGACTTTACAAATATTTTTCCCGCATGCCGGTCCTTTCTGGATGCCAATACCTGGGGCAAAATGATTTCCGAATGCCCGGATAACGAAAATCCGGACCAATTTCCGGACAGAATGCTGTCTTGCTGCAACAGCTTCAATATCCCCGGATTCCTTCCCGACCTTGCCCGCCTGGAGTGGGCTTTCCTTAAAACCAAACAGCAGGAAATCGCGATTCCGGACCAGTTGCATGAGATCACCATCAACCCCACCCTGCAACTGTTGGCGCTTGGGTGGAAAAAGCTGACGGACTGTCTGATCTCATCGAATCCGGTCTTTTCCGATCCGGGTGATGAATTCGTTTTGATCTGGAAACATTCCGCTGATGGAGAGGTTCGCGCAAGGGCCGCCTCTGCCGAGGATCTACTGGTACTCAAAATGATTGTCGAGGAGATTGATCCCAAAGAGGCGGCGCGGATTGGTGATTTACCGGTTGTTGCCGTAAATGCGGCCATAGAGCGTGCCGCTGAAACCGGAATCCTTTTTGTTCCCCGGTCCCGCATTCGACGGGATTTCCCCGTCATCGAGCCTCTATCCTGGTCCGGCGAACAGGTCCTGACATCCCCGGTATTTACGATGCAATGGCACATCACGCAGGCCTGCGATCTTCATTGCCGGCATTGCTATGATCGCAGTGACCGGTCCGCGCTCAGTCTTGATGCGGCTCTGAGAATTCTTGATGACATGGACCGGTTTTGTCGCAAAAAGCACGTAAACGGACAGATTTCCTTTACCGGAGGGAATCCGCTGCTGCATCCCGATTTTTTGGATATATACAGGGCTGCCTCAAATTTTGGCTTTTCATTGGCCATTTTCGGCAATCCTGCGCCGCGGAAGCAGATTGAGGCGTTGATCGCGATCCAGCCACCCGATTTTTTTCAGGTGAGCCTGGAGGGACTGCCCGAATATAATGATTTTATCCGGGGAAAAGGTCATTTTAATCGGGTGATGGACTTTCTTGATCTGCTCCGGGATATTGATGTCTATTCAATGGTCATGCTCACCCTGACGCGGGATAACCACCAGCAGGTCATTCCCCTTGGTGAGCGATTGCGGGGCCGGGCTGATGTTTTTTACTTCAACCGTCTGGCACGGGTGGGCGAAGGGGCATCCCTTGAACTTCCGGGCAAACAGGACTACATTTCTTTTCTTGAAAACTACCTGAACGCCTCCAAAGAAAATCCGGTTCTCGGCCTGAAAGATAACCTCATCAATGTTCTGCTGCATCACAAAGGCATGGAACCCTTCGGTGGCTGTACCGGCTTTGGATGCGGTGCAGCCTTCAATTTTCTGTCCGTTCTTTCGGACGGCGACGTTCATGCCTGCAGAAAATTTCCATCGCCCATTGGCAGTTTACTGACACAAAGCCTGGAAGAGATATATGACTCGGACATTGCCAGCCGATATCGATCCGGTTGCGCCGAATGCCGGCAGTGTTCACTGCGTCCGGTATGCGGAGGGTGTCTGGCGTGCGCATACAGCCATGGCCTGAACATTTTTGAACAAAAAGACCCGTTTTGTTTCCTTTAGCCTGCCCGGCTTTTTTTTAACCTTTCATCAAAGTCAGGCTGTCGGAAGTAGATAAATCCACTGGATTGCGACGGATTT